>JBEINR010000145.1:0-2606 GCA_040377995.1 Akkermansiaceae bacterium
ATGTGGCCGTTCTCGATCTCGAGCGATTTGCAAATCCGGTAAGGCATGGCGTGTGGAGCTGGTTGGCAGGGGTCAAGAAAGCCGCGGCAGCTCGGGAGTCTGCTCATAGACCGTCGGGTCCTGCAAGCCGGCCAAAAGAAATGCCTCGCGGCGCTCGACGCAAGTCCCGCAAACGCCGCAGTGGATTTCCCCGCCTTTGTAGCAGGACCATGTCTCGGCAAAATCCACGCCAAGCTCGGCGCCGCGCCGCGCGATCGCCGCTTTGTCCATGTCGATGAAAGGCCGCAGCAGCTTGATCCCCGCGTAAGTCCCCTGCTCCATCGCCTCACCAATCGCCCTCATGAAGGGCTCGCGGCAATCGGGGTAAATCGCATGATCGCCCGAATGCGCGGCGATGGTCACCGCATCCGCGCCGATGCTTTCGGCAAAGCCGCCGGCGATCGAAAGCATGATGCCATTGCGAAACGGCACCACGGTTTGTTTCATCGACTCCTCGGCGTAATGACCTTCCGGAATTTCACCACCCGAACGCAGAAGGTCGGACTTGAACAAGCGGTCCATGAAATCCAGCGACACGACATGATGCGGCACACCCGTGCGATCGGCGTGAATCTTGGCAAAAGGAATTTCCCGCGTGTTGTGTTTCGCGCCGTAATCAAAGGAAAGGCACGCCGCCACTTCGCCATCACGCAGCGCCTGGTGAAACACCGTCACCGAATCCATTCCACCGCTCAGCAGGACGCAGGCTTTCATTTCAAGATGCCGGGCTCTCGGGATAGGACGCCTCGGCGGTCAGTTGGATGCCGCCGCGCGGCGCAAATTCTCCGCGCACGACAATCTCGCGCGGGTTCATCGCCTTGACGAGATCATCGAGAATGCGGTTGACAATTTCCTCGTTGAAGGACGGCTCGTTGCGAAATGACGCGAGGTAAAACTTGAGGCTCTTGGTCTCGACGCAAGTCTCGCCCGGCACATAGCGGATAACGATTTTCGCGCTGTCGGGCTGACCGGTGACCGGGCACAGCGAGGTAAACTCCGGGCAGTTGAGCGTGACCCAATATCGGCGGCCGGGGCGGTGGTTGGGAAACACCTCGAGGCGCGCCTCGGAAGGCGACGAAGGCAAACGCGTCTCAGGTTTGCCAAGCAGGGAAAGGTCGTTGAGGTCGTCGCGTCCGGACATGTGCCCATTGTCCGGATCGCGGCGCAAAGGTCGACTCGATTTTTTCGGCCGATGGATCAAAGAGCCGCAAATTTGCGCGAAACTTCGGCCCAATTGATCACGCTCCACCAGGTATTGATGTAATCCGCGCGGCGGTTCTGGTAGTGCAGGTAATAGGCGTGCTCCCACACATCGAGGCCGAGCAAGGGCGTGCCGAGATCGGTATCGGGGACGATGCCTTTCATGAGCGGGTTGTCCTGATTCGCGGTGCTGGTGATGCGCAGCTTGCCATTGGCGGAGATCAGCCACGCCCAGCCCGATCCGAAGCGCTTGGTCGCTGTTTCGTTGAAGGCTTTTTTGAAATCGTCCATCGATCCGAAGGACGCCACGATCGCCTTGAGCAGTTCCGGCGATGGCGCGCCCGAGTTGGCCGCCGGCGCGAGGGTGTTCCAAAAAAATGTGTGGTTCCAGTGACCGCCGCCGTGATTGCGCAGGGCGGTGCGCACGGATTCGTCGGACACAGCGGTGATGCCCGCAAAAATTTCTTCGAGCGATTTGCCCTTCAGCTCGGGCGCTTTTTCCAACGCGGCATTGAGCCCAGCGACATAGGCGGCGTGATGCTTGCCGTGATGGATTTCCATCGTGCGGGCGTCGATGTGCGGCTCAAGCGCGTTGGCCGCAAAAGGCAAGGCGGGCAACGAAAAAGCTGCGGGCGCTTGTGCCATCGCGCGCGACGGGAGCATCACCGCACCAGCGGCAAGGGCACTGAGTTTGACGAATTGACGACGGTTGCTGCGTGTATGGGGCATTTCCATTCTGCATTTCTAACAGCGAACGGGCGAAAATCAAATGGCGAATGAGCGGAAAAATTTCGTGCCATACTTACGCAAACACGCGCGCCGCAACGAGCCGCAGGCCTTCGAGTGTGAGGTCAGCATCGACGGCTTGGATTTCCGGCAGGCCTTTGGCGATAAGCTCTGCATCACCGCCGGTCGCAATGATCTTTGGCTCACCCGCAAGCTCGGCGCGGATTTTTGCAATGATTTCGCGCACCAACCCGCGGTAACCAAAAACGGCGCCCACCTGCATCGCGTGTTCGGTGGATTTGCCGATTGCCGAGGCGGGTTCCTCGAGTTCGATCGATGGCAAGAGCGCGGTTTTTTGCGGCAGATACCCCGACATCGCACCGAGACCGGGCGCGATCACGCCACCGCAATAAGCGGGCTCCGAGGAAATGACATCGAAGGTCACCGCAGTTCCGAAATCGATCACGATCGCCGGTGCGCCGTGACGCGCCAACACGCCCACCGCGTTGGCAAGGCGGTCGGCACCGATTTTTTGGGACTCGGGGTAATCGATGCCCATCCCGAGCGGGCTTTGATGGCCAAGAAAATGGCATGGCACGCGGGCCTCAAAATACTCGCGTAGCACCGCTGCCTTGGCCGGC
>JBEINR010000063.1:0-5075 GCA_040377995.1 Akkermansiaceae bacterium
CCGCGCTCGCGCAGCGTGGCGTTGCCATAGAAAAATTGCGCGCGGACTTGGTCGCGGTAGTAAACCGCATCGTTGAAGCACTCTTGGAGGTTTTTTTTGCTCAGCGTTTTGTTGGCGTCGATCAGGTTGAGCAAATTTTGCGGCGCGTTTTCCGGCACCGGTGGTGCCTCGTCGCTGGTTTGCGCGCTGGTGACATCGAGGATGTTGAAGACCAGCACCGAGTAGTAGGAAACCACGGCGCGGCCAGACTCCGATACAAGGCAGGGGTGGGTGACAGCGGCCTTGTCGCAAATTTGCGAAACGACCTCGACGATGTCGGTGCAGTATTCGGCGACCGAGTAATTGCACGATGAATGGAAATTCGTGTGCGAGCCATCGTAGTCGACGGCCATGCCGCCACCGATGTCGAGCACGCCCATCGGCGCGCCTTCCTTGACGAGGTCGCAGTACATGCGCACCGCTTCGGTCGCGCCTTCGCGAATGGCGGCGATGTTCGGGATCTGCGAGCCTTGATGGTAGTGCAGCATCTTGAGGCAGGCGAGGTAACCGGTAGCCTTGAGGTGATCGACGACCTGGATCACCTGCGCGGCATTGAGGCCGAAGACGGATTTGTCGCCGGCACTTTCCTGCCAGTGGCCGGAACCACGGGTCGAGAGCCGCACGCGCACGCCGAGGTTTGGCAGTACGCCGATTTTGCGCGAGCGTTCAAGAATGAGCTCCAGTTCGCTGGGCATCTCGAGCACAAGCATGATCTTGAGGCCCATTTTCTGCGAGTGCAGCGCGAGGTCGATGAACTCCTCGTCCTTGTAGCCATTGCAAATGATGAATGCCTCGGGGTCATTCATGTGGGCAAGCGCGGCGATCAGCTCCGGCTTGGATCCGGCTTCGAGGCCGTAGTGGTATTTTTTTCCGAACTCGGCGATTTCTTCGATGACCTGCCGCTGTTGGTTTACCTTGATCGGATAAACGCCGCGGTATTCGCCACGATAGCCGCTATCCTTGATTGCCTTGCGGAATGATTCGTTGATCTCGGTGATGCGCGAGTGGAGCAGGTCGCGGAAGCGCAGCAGCACGGGCACGCGCGTGCCGCGATCGTGAAGGCCTTCGATGATGTCGTGCAGGGAAACTTCCTTGCAGGCCTGATCGTCCTCGAGCTTGACCGTGACATGGCCCTTGCGGTTGACGCCGAAAAATCCGTGTCCCCATGATTCGATGCCATAGAGCTCCGCTGATTGTTGCGGTGACCATGCGTTGGCGGATTCGCGCCGGCTGGATTTGGCGGCGACGGAGATGGCGGGTGGGGTCATGGGAGGGAAAGTTTCGGCGATTCGGATTGAGGTTTCAAGGCAAGTCGATTGCGCTGCGTGGGGGAGGCGAATGCGGCGGCGCGCGGAGGGTGGAGTGGATCAGCGGGATTTCCAATCCGGAAACTCCGCTTGGAGTTGGCTGCGGTATTTTTCCGCCTGCGCGTTGTCGCCTTGCTCGGCGAGCGCCTTGATGAGTCCGGCGAGCGCCTTGGGCTTGAGCTCATGGTCTTCGTGGAAGTTGACGACGATGAGGTACTCGGCAGCTGCTTTGCGCGGGTCTTTGGCCTTCATTTCGAGGTCGCCGCGCAGGATGCGGAGTCCGGCGCTGGTGCGGCCTTGCGGTTGGAGTTTCATTGCCTCGTCAGCGGCCTCGCGGGCCTCGGAAGATCGGTCGAGCAGGAAAAGCGCGCGGCCGCGGTCGAGCAGTGAGTCGGCCTTCCACGTCGGGTTGTCCTCGATCGCAAGCGCGTTGTCGGCAGCGGTCAGCGCGCCTTCTGGGTTTTTGGTTTCGAGTCTTGCCTTGGCGAGGTAGCGCCAGACTTCCTTGGGCGACGAGCGTGGGTCATCGGGCGATGCGATGAGCGAGAGGCATTGGGCGGCGAGTTTGAAATCGCCGGAGTTGTAGGCCTGGATGCCGCACCACTGGAGTGTTTGGACCGGTATGTCGGAGGCGAAATCATTTTTGATCGCGAGTTGGATTTCGGCGGCGAGCTTCGCCGCGTCCTGTGCGGCGAAGTAACCCAGCGCGAGGAGGATGCCGGCGTGTTTGGTGTAGGCATCGGGGCGCAGGGTGCGTGCGGCTTCGAGGTGCTTCACCGACTCGGTGGCCTTGTTGCTTTTGACGAGCCCCCAACCGATCCAATAGCTCGCCTCGGAGCGCAGATTGGCGCTGAGTTCGGAGACATTTTTCAAAAGGCCTTGATAGCGGTTCATCATTTCCGCGATGTTGTTTTCCTTGCGGCTCAGGCGTGCCGATTCGAGCCATGCGAGCGACACCAAATCTTTCGGCGTCGATGGGTTGGCGATGAGCTGATCGTAATCGGCAAGCGCCTTGCGCGGCTCGGAGAGTTCGGCGTTGGCCGATGCGCGTTTGGCGATTGCCGAGGCAATGCGCGAATCATTCGGAAAGCGCGAGATGAATTCGTCGAACGAGCGAACCGCACCCGAGTGGTCGCCGGCTTCGGCAAGGCACCATGCGCGTTGATAGAGAAATCCCGGCAGGTTTTTTGCGCTGAGCAGAGACGCGTCGACCTGCGAATAGACCTTCGCGGCCTTGGCGGTTTCCTTTTTGGAAAACAACGCCTCGGCTTTCATCATCATGGCTGTGTGGATGCGTGTGTCCTTGGGGTAGGATTTTTTGTAAAGTTGCAGAAACGCGTCGACCTGTTCCGGTACGAATTGTCCTTCGACTTGGAAGAAGCAGAGCAGGCGGTGGTAGGCGGCGTCGAAGCTGAGCTCGCCATTGGCCTTGGCGAGTCGCTCGACTTCGCGGAACAGCGGCAGCGCTTCGGCGTAGGACTTTAAGCGCATCAGCGCGCGGGCGGCGATCATCAGGCGTGCACCTTCCTTTTCGCCGGTGGCTTTCGATTCACTGCTGCGGAAGATCCGCACGACCTCGCGGTAATCTTTGCGCTCGAAGGCATTGCCCATCAGCAAGGTCTGTGCCTCGGCTCGGAAGTCCTCCATGCCCGGCGTTTTCATGACAAGGAAAAGGTGGCGGTCGGAGTCGGCGGAGCGGCCGAGTTTGGCAGTGGCAAGCGCGGCGGCGAGTGCGGCTTCGCCGCGGACTTTTGGCGGCGCATCGGTGGCGAGCACTTCCTCGAAGAGGACCAAGGCCTCTTGGAATTTCCCATCGGCGGCATTGAGTTGACCGAGTGCGGTTTTTGCCTGTGGTGCGAAGTAGCTGCCGGCGGGATCTTCGATGACCTTGCGCAGCGAACCGATGGCTTCGCGTTCGCGGCCAAGCATGCGGTAGCAATTGCCGGCAAGGTAGTAGCCGCGCGGGCGCTCCTCGGCTTTTTCGGTGTTGGCCGCGTAGCGTTCGAACATCGGCGCGGCAAAGGCGTATTCGCCGCGATTGTAATGATCGGCCGCCATCGTGTAGGCCGCGGCCGCGACCCACTTGCCTTTGCCGTAGCGGTTGATCAGTGTGCTGAAGCAACGCCTCGCGTCATCGATCATGCCCGATTGGTAATGGCTGTTGCCGAGATACCACCACGCCTGCTCGGCCTTCGGGTTGTCGGAAAACAGATTGAGGTAATCGGTGAAGATCATCGCCGCGCGCTGGTAGTATTCGGTGCGATTGGCGAGATCGGTCGCGGATTGCGCCGATTCGTAAATGTTTTTCCCGCGAAGAAACAAATCGTTGGATGAATCGCCGGCCAGCACTGGATCGACCGCTTGGGCCTGGGGCACCTGGGCGATCGCGGCGGCGCTCAGCGCGAGGGTGAGAACAATCGGGCGGGTCAGCATGGGAATGGCGGAAATCTGCGGGATCATTGCTTCTTGGCGGGTGCCTGGGTCGCAAAGGAAATGTTCCAGATGCCGGCTTTCTGGCAGGTGTCGATCACTTCGACAATGCGCTGGTAGTCGACCTTGCCATCGCCGCGGATCCGCACCGGTTGGTTCTCGAATTGCTTGGCGATTGCCGCAAGTTTCTCATGCAGCTTTGGCAGATCCATGTCCGATCCCTCGACGCGGATCACGCGGTCGGGCAGCACATTGATGATGATTTCGCCGCGCTGGCGTTCTGGGTCGGCGCCTTCCTGCGCGGTGGGCACCGAGACATTGAGTTCGGTCTCCGAGCGGCTGAACTGCCAACCGATGATGAAGAAGCTCAGCAGCAACAACAGGATGTCGATCATCGGCGCCAGTTGCATGGCGATCGGCGGCGGCTGACGGTTGGAAAATTTCATCCGCGCGGTGGATTAGATGCCCTGCAGGTCGCGGCGCTTGGCGGAAACCGGAAGTTCGGCGTTTTTCTCGTCGTCATGTTGGGCGTGGAGCAGCGCGACAAAGTGTGTCGCCGCCGACTCGAGTTCCGAAATGCAGGTGTGCACGCGGCCGCGGAAGAACGAGTAAAAGATCAGCGCCACGAGGCTGATTCCAAGACCGCCGGCTGTCGCGATGAGTGCCTCGGAGACCCCCGCCGCCAAGCCCATTTCCCGCACGCCTTGCACGCCGCCGGTGGAGATCTCGATGAAGGCCTTGATCATGCCGATCACGGTTCCGAGAAGCCCGACCATCGGAGCGATCGCGCCGATGTCGGAGAGGTAGGTGATGCGCGAGGTCAGCAGTCCGGCTTGGCGCGAGCCTTCGGTTTGCGCGACTTCGCGCACATTTTCAAATGGCATGCCGGGATTGCCGTGCATGAATTCGAGGGTGTTTTGCACGATGCGCGCCATGCATTCGTTGCGGCGGTGGCTTTGGCCAACCAGGCCGGCGTAGTCGCGCTTGGCGATCATCGATTCGACCGTGGACATGAAGCGCTCGCTGACAATCGCGTTGCGGCGGATCGAGAGGAAATACAGCAGGATGAGGATGACCGTGATGATCGACAACAAACCGAGCGGAAACATCATGAGCCCGCCCTTCGCGAGGATCTCGAGGAAATCCATTTGTTTCACGGGTGCCGCAGCGGCCTTGGCGGTTTCGCCGTGGGCAAGCGACGCGGTGAGCAAAAATCCCGCAGCATATCGGATAGCACGCTTCATGAGTGTGGCGGATTGTAATCGAAGCACGGGTCAAAGCAAGCCCGCCGAAAAGCGG
>JBEINR010000152.1:0-2423 GCA_040377995.1 Akkermansiaceae bacterium
ACTTTTCAGATAGTCCTCGAGCCAGCGGATTGATTCGGCATCGAGGTGGTTCGTCGGCTCGTCGAGCAAAAGCAGATCCGGCTGGCACGCCAGAGCGCGACACAAGGCAACGCGTCGTTTTTCACCACCCGAAAGCGGGCCGACCGCAACTTCGAGCGGCGGCGCGCCAAGCGCGGTAATTGTCGCCTTGATGCGCGCGTCGAGGTTCCAGCCATCGGCGTGATCGATCAGGTGCAGCAACTCGGCAAGCTCTGCTTCGCTGCCCTCGCCGTTTTCATATCGACGCACGGCATCGACAATGTCGGCGGCACCGGCGGCGATGTTTTCGTGCACGCTCAATTCCGGATCGAGCTCGAACTCCTGCGGCAGATACCCGACACGCAGTGCACGGCGCAACGCGATGTCGCCAGAGTCGGCCTTGTTCTGCCCGGTGAGGATTTTCAGCAACGAAGTTTTGCCGCATCCGTTGCGGCCGACCATGCCGACTTTTTCGCCGGAGGCGACAGCGAGCGTGACGCCATCGAGCAGCGTCTGGTAGCCATAGGTGAGGCGGATTTCGTTGGCGGATAGAAGGGTGGACATGAGGTGAAAGGTCAGGCGCGATGTTTGCGGGTCGCGGCGATAAAGATCAACAACACGGCGGCGAAGCCTGCGGCTTGCCAGAGGAGCGCTTGTTGAAATGCCGGGATGGTGGATTTGCTGCGTTGATGAATGCCGGCAAGCATCAGTGAGAAGATCAACGAGTACGCACCGTAGCCGAGGTTGAAGGCGAGGCCTTTCACGCTAAGCAGTGTCGCGCGTTGATGCGACTCGGCGATGCCGTGAAGGAAGCGGCTGATCGTGAATCCGACGAAGCCGAGCATGGTCATCAGAAACATCGCGGGCAAGAGGCCGGCCCACGGCCAGGCGGGGATGAGCAGGATCAATGCGACGGCCGCCGCCGCGCCGCCGAGGGCGAGGCTGGTCGTTGTTTTGAAGCGTTGGTTCACCGCGGCGGCGATGCTTGGAATGAACCAGTTTGTCACGGCGACCATCGAGCCGATGAACCCGAAAGCCCAACCGGGAATGCCGATGAGACGATAGTACTCGCTGTTGAGCGTGGCAAAATTTCTTGCGACCGCATCGATGAGCAGTCCGCCGATCAGCACGATTGCGATGCTCTTGGTCGAGAACGCATAGGCCGCGGTGCGGATGGTGAGACTCAAGGCCGCGCGACAGCGGCCGCCTGCGTGATCGGATGGTTTTGCGGTTTCCTCAAAGCGCAGCGCGATCCACAAGCAGCCGATCGCTTGCAGTAAAACGAGCAACACGGGCAGGCGTCGCGCAACATCGATGTCCACATGCAAAGCATCCGGCGTGAGGCGATTCCACCAAGAGGGATCGTAGAGCAGCGCGCCGAGGGTCATTGCGACGAGATAGCCGGCGGAGCGCCAACGCATCGCGGTGGCCATGACTTGATCCCATGCCGACTCGCGATTTTTTTCTGGCAGGGATTCGTAAACAATCGCCTCATCCGCGCCGCTGGCGGCGGCCTCCGAAGTGCCCGAGAGAAAACGGTTGAGCAGGCAAAGTGCGAACAAAAGGGCGCCGCCGTCTTTGGGCGCGAAGAGCAGCACGCTCATTTCCAGCACCATCAACGCGGCGGAAAACACCAGCAGGCGTTTGCGGCCAATTGTGTCGGCCAGCGCGCCGGATGGCACCTCGAAGAGAAAGATCGCCGCGGCCCACACGGCATTGAGCAGCAGGTATTGCTCGAGGCGCAGCCCGAGGTCGGTGAAAAGCACCGCCAGCACCGGGTAGTAGGCCCGCGCGTTGTAGAGAGTCGTGAAGAGGACAAAAAGCCGCGCATTGCGCCCTTTGAAAGGTCCGTCGCGGTCAAAGAGGGCGTTCACAGCGCTGGTTTCTCACGCAATCGCCGCGCGAGCAAGATGATGCTCGTGCAATGTGCGCATGGCAGCTCATCCGCGCTTGCTTCCGTGCCCTTGCGGGTTTAGCCCTGCGGCGCGATTTCATGTCACTTTCCTCCTATGCCGTTCCCTCGCCCGCGTTGCAACGCGAGGTGAAGCGTCGTCGTTCGTTTGCGATCATTTCGCACCCGGATGCCGGAAAAACGACGCTGACGGAAAAATTTCTGCTCTACGGTGGTGCTTTGCAACTCGCCGGCAGCGTCACCGCCCGCAAGAACCAGCGTGCGACGACCTCCGACTGGATGGAGCTGGAAAAACAACGCGGCATTTCGGTGAGTTCGACCGTTCTCCAATTTGAGTACAAGGATTGTGTCGTCAACATCCTCGACACGCCGGGTCACAAGGACTTCTCGGAAGACACCTATCGCGTGCTGACTGCGGTGGATGCGGCGGTGATGGTGGTCGATGCGGGCAAGGGCATCGAGAGCCAGACGCGGAAATTGTTTGAAGTTTGCC
>JBEINR010000203.1:0-1865 GCA_040377995.1 Akkermansiaceae bacterium
CCCTTCGGGCCACGTCGCTGCGCTCCTGTCCAAAACGGCTACAAGCCTTCGCCGTTTTTCTAGCTTCTTCTGTCTACAAGTCTTCCGTCTTCATAAAACTTCAAACTTGAAGCTGGCGTTCACGCCTCAACGCGTGACGCCGCGTTGCGATTCTTCGAGGAAGCTAATGAGATGACCGACCTGCGGGTTATCGCCATCGTGGGTAGCTTTGAGCGAGCTGATCGATTGGGTGAGGTTGTTGTCCTTTTTGAGGAACAACTTTTTGTAAGCGGCCTTGAGGGATTTGATGTCGTCCTCGGAGAAGCCGCGGCGTTGGAGGCCCACTAGGTTGAGGCCGCGGGTGGTGGCCGGGTTGCCATCGACGATCATGTAGGGCGGCACATCCTGCACCACCTTCGAGCAGCCGCCGATGATGGAATGTTTGCCGATGCGGCAAAATTGATGGACCGCGGCGAAGCCGGAAATGATCGCGTGATCCTCGACCGTGACATGGCCGGCGAGGCCGACGGTGTTGGAGAGGATGATGTGGTCGCCGAGTTGGCAGTCGTGCGCGACATGCGAGTAGCAAAGGAACAGGTTGTGCGAACCGATGCGGGTGGGCGTGTGGTCGTGGGTGCCGCGATGCACGGTGCTGTTTTCGCGGAACTGGTTGAAGTCGCCGACCTCGAGCAGCGTGGGCTCGCCCTGGTATTTCAGGTCCTGGGTTTTGCCGCCGATGGCTGCGAAGGGGTAGAACTCATTGCCGCGGCCGAACTTCGATGGGCCCTCGAGCACGACATGCGAGTGCAGCACGCAGTCGTCGCCGAGCTCGACATGGTCGCCGATGATGCAATAGGGCCCGATGCGGACATTGGTGCCAAGCTTGGCGAGTGGCGAAACAATGGCGGTGGGATGAATCACGGCACGCATTTCCGCCGATCACGGGCTTACTGACGAGATTTTTTTGGTCTCGTGGGCAATGGCTTTTCGGCATCAACCATTTTTCAGGACGACTTCGCGCCACTCGTGGCGGCGGTGGTAGCTGAGTTCGCGGTGTGGCGAGGTGGAAGAAAGAATGTCGGGCGTGCCTTCGGGCCCCGCATCGTAGCGGCTGAACGAGAGCTCGAGAATTTGCCCGACTTCGAATGTTTGGCCATTCGGCAATATGCTTGTGGGGATGCGTGCAAGCACCTGCCATTTGTTTTGGCCTTCAGGCTTTTGCACCCACGAGTCGAATGCCGAAGGCGGGCGGCGGAACTCATCGAGTGTGGCTTGTTTGGCTTGGATTTTTTCCATGCCTTCGGGCGACCAAATGAGGTGCAGCCGGTGGTTGTGCGGCGTCACATGCAGCTCGAGGTATTGGGGTGAGTCTTTGCGGGCGATGAAGATTTCGAAGACATCGCCGAGTGTCCACATGTCCTGATTGTGGTCACTGCTGTGTGAGGCAATAAAGTCGTCTGGCAGATCGGCAAGCACCCAGAGCGCTTCTTTTTCCCAGCCAAAGCGCACCGTGGCCGGGCGCAAATTTTCATCGGGCTTGGCGAGCCATGCTTGCTGCATTGTCCATGGTTCGCTGCTGAGGGATTCTGCGGCGGCCGCGAAGTCGCCGCATTTCATGTGAGAGACTCGTGGAGCGGCGTGTGATGTCATGTTGCGGCAGATGAAAAGGGGCGAGGCTTGTGCAGGCAAGCACGACTCGTGATTTATTCCGCGATCGGTAGAGCGCGTGGGGCGGGCGTTTCATCTTCGACCGGGATGGCGCGTTGCGGTTGCACCGCGACGGCCTTTGGTGGTGGCGACTCGACAACGACCGCCGCTTTTTGCGGTTGGATCGTGAGTTGCTCCTTGGTCGGTGGTGACGGACGCATGCGGATCTCGACGCGGCG
>JBEINR010000130.1:0-2923 GCA_040377995.1 Akkermansiaceae bacterium
AGAGCTCATGCGCCAGGGCCACTTCAAGGCGGCCGAGCATTACATTCTCTACCGTGCCCAACGCTCGCGCCTTCGCGAAGAGCAGGAAGCCAATGCCGAAGACCCGAACCAAGAGTACATGGTCACCGTTTCCGACGAGCAAGGCGGCTCGTCGTTCTGGGATGGCATGGAACTCAAGAAGCGCATTTCTTTCGCTTCGATCGGCCTCGACCTCTGCCTGTCCGAAATCGAAATCGAACGCGAATTGCGCCGCTCGATCGGATCGGAAATTTCCGAAAAGGATCTCAAGGCAACCATCATTCTCAACGCCAAGTCGCTGATCGAAAAAGACGCCGACTTCGCGAAATTTGCCGGCCGCATCCTGCTTTCCTTCATCTACGAGGAAGTGCTCAACTGGTCGATTTCGCGCGATGGCATCGACAAGCTCAAGCAGGCCCACAAAACCGCATTCAAGGCCTACCTCAAGCACGGCGTCTCCATCAAACGCCTCAACCCCGAGTTGCTCGATCGCTACAATCTCGACAAACTCGCCGAAGCGCTCGACCCGACTGCCGACCTCGACTTCGACTATCTCGGCATTCAGACACTTTACGACCGCTACCTCATCGTCGACAAAACCGGCAACAAGCCGCGCCGTCTTGAAACGCCGCAGTTCTTCTGGATGCGCGTGGCGATGGGCCTCTTCAAGCGTGAGGAAAATAATCGCGACGAATGGGTCGTGCGCCTCTACAATCTCTACAAGGGTCGCCGTTTCTGCTCGTCCACACCAACGCTGTTTAACTCCGGCACGCTGCACTCGCAGCTTTCCTCATGCTATCTTTACAAGGTCGATGACTCGATCGAGTCGATCATGATCCGCGGTGTTGCCGAAAACGCATTCCTCTCGAAATGGGCCGGCGGCCTCGGAGGTTCATGGACCTCCGTGCGCGGCACTGGTGGCTACATTCAAGGCACCAATGGTGAGTCGCAAGGCATCATCCCGTTCCTCAAACTTCACAACGACCAACTCGTCGCAGTGAACCAAGGCGGCAAACGCCGGGGTTCCGGCTGTGCGTATTTGGAAACCTGGCACAACGACATCGAGGACTTTCTCGAGCTGCGCAAGAACACCGGCGACGAGCGCCGCCGCTGCCACGACATGAACACGGCCAACTGGATCCCCGACCTGTTCATGAAGCGCATGGCCGATCGCGGCACATGGACGTTGTTCCGCTCGAACGAAGTGCCCGACCTTCACGATCTCTACGGCAAGGCTTTCGAACAACGCTACTGCGAGTACGAGGCGCTCGCTGCCGATGGAAAAATCTGGTCGCGCCAAATGCCTGCCCTCGAGCTCTGGAAGGGCATGCTCAAGATGGTTTTCGAAACCGGCCATCCATGGATCACTTTCAAGGATCCCTGCAATGTCCGCTCGCCGCAAGACCACTGCGGAGTGATCCACTCGTCGAATCTCTGCACCGAGATCACGCTCAACACATCCGCCGACGAAACCGCCGTTTGCAACCTTGGCTCGGTGGTTCTCGACACGCACATCACCCGCGATGGCGCGCTCGACCACGAAATGCTCAAGGAAACCATTACCGTCGCGATCCGCGCGCTGGACAATGTGATCGACATCAATTTCTACCCGACCGAAGCGGCCAAGACGGCGAACTCCCGCCACCGCCCGATCGGCCTCGGCGTGATGGGCCTGCAGAACGCTCTCTACAAGCGCGGGCTCGCCTTCGCCTCGGATGCGGCGGTCGAATTCAACGACGAAATGATGGAGGCGATCGCTTACTATGCGTATGGCGCTTCATCCGATCTCGCAAAGGAGCTTGGCACCTACTCGTCATACAAGGGCTCGAAGTGGGATCGTGGTCTTCTGCCGCAGGACACGCTCGACCTCCTCGAGGACGAGCGTGGCCGCAACATCGATGTGCCGCGCGGCGGCAAAATGGACTGGTCCGTCGTCCGTTCGAAAATCGAAGTCCAAGGCATGCGCAACTCGAATGTCCTGGCCATCGCGCCGACCGCCACGATTTCGAACATCATGGGCACCACGCCCTGCATCGAGCCGAACTACAACAACCTTTATGTGAAATCCAACCTCTCGGGCGATTTCATCGTGCTCAACTCCGAGCTCGTCAAGGACCTCAAGAAGGCCGGTTTGTGGAACCAGGAAATGCTCGATCAACTGAAGTATTTCGACGGTGAGCTCGATGCCATCGACGACATTCCCGAGGCGCTCAAGCACAAGCACAAGACGGTCTTCGGCATTGGCCACGAATTCATCGTCGATGCCGCTTCACGCCGCCAAAAATGGATCGACCAATCGCAGTCGGTGAACCTCTTCCTCGCCACGCCGGATCTCAAGACCCTTTCACACATGTACCGACGTGCATGGGACAAGGGACTCAAGACGACCTACTATCTGCGCACTTTGCAGGCATCAAACATCGAGAAGGCAACCATCGACGTCAAAAAGGAAGTCCGTGGCATCGCCGCCGGCACCAAGCGCGAATACACCGCCGAGGAGAAAAATGCCTGCTCGCTTGAAGCCATGCTCAATGGCGGCACATGCGAAGCATGCCAGTAAGAGGCTGCGGGCGCGTTGCTACGCCAGATCAAAATCATCCGGGCAATCAGTTTGGTTGACCGGATTTTTTTGGGTTCTTTCGCAGAAAATGTGTGGAATTTGATGAGGTTTGCCAGCATCGAAATGAGCCGAGGCGCGGCGGGAGCATCAAGATCCCTTGGCCCCTGCCTTTCTGTCGCTATGGGTTTCGCGCGGCAAAACCTCGGGAGATTTCGGGTTGAACACGACTTGTGATACCAAAGTCTAATAGATATTTGACTTTACTTATCGGTGATTTAGGGGAAACCTCATCTCGGCATGAGAACACTTCCCAAACTCGGAAATGAGATCGTAGAACAAATTGAT
>JBEINR010000181.1:0-2170 GCA_040377995.1 Akkermansiaceae bacterium
TATTCCCAACGATGGCAAATTCGATCAATCTGTGGTCGATAACCCCGTGGAATTGGAAGTGGGTCGCATCGACATGTTCATTTGTACTATGTCGACATCGAGGGCCGCATGGTCCACCGCTACAACCCGGAGGATGGCAGCGAAAAATCATGGCCGGTCGGCGAACGCGTCGGCACGGTGGTCCCGCGCGCCGGTGGCGGATTGGTGATCGCCGGCGACCATGGGTTTTCATTTCTCGATGAGGAAACAGGCGCGCTCACACCGATCGCCGACCCAGAGGCGGACAAGCCCGACAACCGCTTCAACGACGGCAAGTGCTCGCCCGATGGCAGGTTCTTCGCGGGATCGATCAGCCTCGCAAAAATCACCGGCGACGCAAAGCTCTACCGGCTCGATCCCGATCTCAGCGTCCATGAAGTTTTTGCGCCGGTGACCAACTCCAACGGCATCGCATGGTCGCTCGATGGAAACTTGGCCTATTACATCGATACGCCGCGCAAGGAGGTGCTGGCATTCGATTACGAAGACGGAAATTTGAAGAACCCGCGCTCGGTCATTTCCACCGCGCACATCGATGCCTCGCCCGATGGCATGACGATCGATGCGGATGGAAATTTGTGGATCGCGTTTTGCCACGGCGGATGCGTTTCGTGTTTTGATCCGGCAAAGGGTCAGGAAATTCATCGCATTGCTTTGCCCTGCCTTGAGACCACCGCCTGCGCGTTTGGCGGCGAGGACCTTGCGGATCTTTTTGTCACCACGGGTGTCCACAAGACTGCCAAGGAAGAGCATGCCGGCCGCCTGTTTGTGATCCGCGGGCTCGGGGTGAAGGGCGTGCCAGCCTTTGCGTTCAAGGGCTGAGCGCCGCTGCGCGTGTCACGCGGCTTTTGGTGCTGGCCAGCCGCTTGGGCGGTGCTTTAGGCTTGGGGCCGATGATCGTGGCAATGCTGGAACCTGCGGGATTGATCGAGCGCGGCGGCCCACTCGTGTGGGTGCTGCTGGCAATGGCGTTTGTCGGATCGATCTGCGTCATCGAGCGGGCCTTCTTCTTTTATCGCGCGCGGATCAATGTGAGCGACCTGCTTGTTGGGCTTGCGCAACATGTGCGCCGCCGAGCTTTCGCCGAGGCCTTGCACGAAGCCGCACGCGCGCCGGGTCCGGTCGCCCGCGTCGCCCATGCCTCGTTGCTTCGCTATTACCTCTCGCGTGCCGACTTGCGCGATGTGACCCGCGAGGCCGGCCAACTCGAAGTGCCGCGCATCGAAAAAAACATCAGGGTTATTCTCGGCGTTGCGCTGCTCGCGCCACTGATCGGAATTCTCGGAACCTTTCTCGGGATGTTCGAGGCCTTCCAACAAGTCGGTGCGCAAGGCGCGGCCAGCGGCCCGGCGGAACTGAATGCCGGCATCATGATCGCGTTGATCACCTCGGTGCTGGGTCTTGTCGTCGCCGTGCCGATGTATGTGTTTTACCTTTATTTCCTCGGTCGTGCAAAACGCCTCGTGCACAGCATCGAACGCGCGGGAATCGAAATGGTGCACATGATTTGCGATGCGCGCGAAGAAAACGAATACGCACCATTCCGCGGTGAGGTCAGCGCGGGCAGGCAGTCGCCACAACCTCCGGGAGAAGCAAGCCATTGAAACTTGAAATGTCGCTACCAGAGCGACCGGCGCTGCTGCACGCGCTGCCGGTGGTGAATCTTTTTGCGTTGCTCTGGATGTTTCATTTCGCCGGTGCCTCGCTCACGAGCCAAGCTGGCGTGACGGTTGATCCGCCACCCTCGCGGTTCCAGCTCGAGCGCTTTCGCGAGACATTGGTTGTCACGCTCGTGACGGCGGAAAGCGGCGCGCGCATTTACCTCGGCCGCGAGTTGGTCGACATGGCGACGCTGGAGTCGCGCCTTGAAAGCCTGCGCGAACAAGGCGCCGCATCACGCATGATCGTGCTGCTGCAATGCGATGCCGACGCGCAGGTCGGCGCCGAGCGCGAAGTCGGCGAGCTGATCCTTGGCAAGGGCTTCCGACTTGCGCTCACCGGATCGAATAGCGGCGCGGAGTCGCAAAAGGAAATTTCAAAATGACCACGCGCGTTGTTTCAGACGAAAAGCGCATCAATGACGCCGAACGCCTGTTTGCGTGGTCGCGCAAGAGCGATTCGCGCCTGCCGA
>JBEINR010000043.1:0-6502 GCA_040377995.1 Akkermansiaceae bacterium
CACTGTGAGCAAGGTAGGCCAAGCCGGTTTCGACATCGACGACATTGCCATTGGCGATCACCGGACAAGGCATCGACTCGACAGCGAGCTTCACGCAATCGGGATGCACCGGCGTTTGATATCGCTCAAGCACGGTGCGTCCATGAATCGTGAGGCCGTCTATCCGGTGCTTACGGAAAATTTCAAGTAAGGAAGAAAACTCATCGGCACTCGCGTAACCAACACGCGTCTTGACCGTGAATCGGCCGGGAATGGCGTCGCGCAAAGCACCGATGATTTCATCGACCGTTGCCGGCTCACGCAAGAGACCGCCGCCGGCATTCTTGCGACAAACGATCGGCGCCGGGCAGCCGAGGTTGAGGTCAATGCCCGACACCGGCAGTTGCGCCAATTCGCCGGCCGTACGCACGAGGCTGTCAACATCGCTGCCGATCATCTGCGCGAAAATTGGCCGGTCGGTCGCATTTTCCACAATCGACCGCTGAATGTACGGGTGCAGCTTTGAGCCGGGGTGTACGCGAAAATACTCGGTCACAAACCAGTCCGGCGCACCACGCCGCGCGATGACCCGCATGAAGGGCAGATCCGTCACATCCTGCATCGGCGCAAGGACCAAGGCAGGCCGGTTTTCGGGGATGAAATCACGCATAGGGCTGCTTTTACCGCTTTGAATTCGATTGACAATCAGGGCGGATTGCTAAACCTCGTCGACAGCGGAAAGACCCGCATACTGAAGTGGACAACGACTTATTGCATACCGAAAAAATCTTGGCTGACCGCAAGGTGTTCTTTCTCGACCTCAAGAGTAACGCCCGCGGCATGGTCGTGAAGATCACAGAGGATGTCGGCGGTAACCGTGATACGATCATGGTGCCTGCGGAAATTCTTGGTGATTTCATCGCCGCGCTCAGCGACATCAAGGCCACGGCCGACGAGCAGGCTTGAGGCGCGGCCGCGCATTCGGGGTCACATCAAGCGCGCACGAAGCAGCTCGGTCACCTGCTTGGGATTCGGCTTGGTGCTTGCGGCTTTCATCACCTGCCCGGTGAGGAAATTGAGCAACTTCTCGTTGCCGGCCTTGACCGCTTCGACTTCGCTCGGATTGTTGGCAATCACTTGATCGACTAGCGCCTCAAGTTCACCCGCATCGGCGGCTTTGAAGCCAAGGCTGTCGGCAATCGCGGCGGGGTCCTTTTCGGGTGATTCGTAAAGCACGGCAAACACCTCGCGCGCCTGATTGGCTGCAAGCGTGCCATTTTCCATCAGCACCAAAAGCGCGCGAAGTTTTTCCGGCGCGACCGGGCAAGCGTCGATGCCGATGCCCTGTTCGTTGAGCGTGCCAAGCAGGTTGTTGATGATGAAATTAGCGACTTTCTTTCCGGGGATTGATGGCGCGAGCGTTGCCTCGAAATAACGGGCGAGATGGCGATCGGATGAAAGTACCGACGCGTCGTAAGCCGTCACGCCGAAGTCTTTTTCAAAGCGCGCGGCAAGCTCGTGCGGAAGCTCGGGCACCAGCGGGCGCACTTTTTCCAAGAGCGGCGCAGTACGGATCGGCAAGAGGTCGGGGCAGCTGAAATAGCGGTAATCGTGCGCATCTTCCTTGGTGCGCATGAGCTGGGTTTCGCCACGGTCATCATCCCAGCGGCGGGTCGACTGGATTTGCAAAACCCCACGATCGAGGTCTTCTGACTGACGCTCGATTTCAAAATGAATCGCACGGCGGATCGCGGAAATCGAATTGAGGTTCTTGAGTTCGACCTTGGGCCCAAGCGGATCGTTTGCATTTTTCCGCAGCGAAATGTTCACATCGCAACGAAGCTGCCCCTTCTCCATGTCAGCATCGGAAATGTCTCCTTGCTGCAGGATCATCTGCAGCGAGCGCAGATACGCAAAAGCCTCCTCGGCCGACTCGAGGTCCGGCTCGGAAACAATTTCCATCAAGGGCGTGCCGGCGCGGTTGAAGTCGATGAGCGACGAATTGCCGAGGTGCGTCGACTTCGCAACATCCTCCTCAAGGTGGATGCGGTTGAGCTTCACCACCTTGTTCGGGTTGGCAATTTGCTTGCGGTGATCGGTCGGGTAACAATGGTCGTAAAGCGGCACGCCGCCACCGATACAGAGCGGCAGATCCATCTGCGTCGTCTGGTAGTTCTTCGGCATGTCCGGATAGAAATAATTCTTGCGGTCCCACTTCGAAATTTCCGGCGTCGAGCAGCCGACCATTAGGCCCGCAAGCATCGTCTTTTCGATCGCTGCCTGATTGAGCACCGGCAAGGCACCTGGCAGGCCAAGGCAAACCGGGCAAGTGTGCGTGTTGGGCTCATCGCCAAACGAAGTGCGGCACGAGCAAAACATCTTGGTGCGGGTCTTGACCTGGCAGTGGACTTCAAGGCCGATGGTGACGAGGTAGGGCATGATGAAAAATATCGAAATCTGAAACAAAGACTCAAAGTTTGAGGTCCTTCAAAAAGGCTTTCAACTGAGGGTCATTGAGGGCTTTGGTGAGCATTGGGTGGCGCAGCAAGCTGCCAAATTTCCCGTCGCGCGCAAGCCCCTGAAGCTCGGGGTCATCGACGATGATCGCACGCGGAATCGGCTTGCCGGTTTTTGGGTCGATCACCGGCTTGAGCGGCGATGCCGACTGGCGGCTTATCGCTTTGGCGAGCGTGAGGCGATCGGGATCTGCCGATGGATCGAGGATCTTGAGCCACTGCGGCGGTATTGATTTTTCAACGGTCGATTTGAGCGACTGGATCCATTCCGATTTTGGCCCGGATTTTCCAGCAGCACCCTTGAGCTCGGATATCGATCCGAAGTGATAGATCAAAGCCGCGATGATCAAGCCGATGAGGCAGGTGGGAATCAGTGAAAAAAATCCGAGCCCCAAGAGTCGTGGCGCGGTAAGCGGCGGGCGTTCGTCATCACGTTTGCGCAGCGGGCTGAGGAGAAACCTCACGATCGTGCGGCCGATGATGAATGAAACGATGAAGGCAACAAACGGCGCGGCCGTTACAAGCAACGGCTCCTTGCTGCCGGATATCGCCTTCACCAAATCCGGCGCCTGATGCCACACGCGAAAACCGACCCATGTACTGATGCCAAGCACGAGGCAGTTCAACAAAATCCGCAGCGTGCCGCGCACGAGAACAAATCCCGCGCAAATGACAAACAAGGCGAGGCCGACCGTGACGATGTTGATGGAATCGGACGACATCGGGAAAAATGAATCAGTGGCCTGCGCCAGCAGTCGCTCTTTGGCGCAACAAATGATCGGTAAGCACCAGCACCGCCATCGCTTCGACGATCGGCACCGCGCGAGGAAGCACGCAAGCATCGTGGCGACCCTTGCCGGCAAGCTCGGTGTTTTCACCGCCGGAAGTGACGGTTTCCTGCGAAGTCATGATCGTGGCCGTTGGTTTGAATGCGACACGGAAGATGATCGGCTCGCCATTGGAAATGCCTCCTTGCACGCCGCCCGATCGATTCGTCGCCGTACGCACCTTGCCATCGACCATGCGGAACGCATCGTTGTGCTCGCGACCGGTAAGAAGCGTGCCGGAAAAACCCGAACCGATTTCAAAACCCTTCGTCGCCGGAATCGAAAGCATCGCTTTGGCGAGATCCGCCTCAAGCTTGTCGAAAATCGGCTCGCCCAAGCCCGGTGGGCAATTGCGGATCACGCACTCGATCACACCACCGACGGAATTTCCATCCGCGCGGATCGACTTGATGCGCTCGATCATTGTTTCGACCATCGCCAGGTCTCCCGTGCGGACGACATTCGATTCGATCACATCCGCGGTGACAGTTTCGGGATCCACTTCAGCCTGCAATTCTTGGATCGACTTCACCCATGCAAGGACCTCGATGCCCGGATGCAGTTCGGCAAGCACCTGCCGTGCGACCGCCGCCGCCGCAACTCGACCGATCGTTTCACGGGCCGAAGCGCGACCACCGCCGGACGGAGCGCGGATGCCGTATTTCGCATCGTAGGTGTAGTCCGCATGGCTTGGTCGATATTTGACTGCCATTTCATCGTAAGCGCCCGGACGCTGATCCGTGTTGCGGACGATGATCGAAATCGGTGTGCCAAGCGTGACTCCATCGTCGAGGCCGGAGAGAATTTCCGCCGTATCCGCCTCCTTGCGTGGCGTGACGATGTCCGATTGCCCGGGGCGCCGACGGTCGAGCTCACGTTGAACGACCTCAAGCGGCAGCGGGACACGCGGCGGGCAGCCATCGATGACCACGCCGACCCCGCCACCGTGGGACTCGCCGAAGGTGTGAATGCGAAATGTCTGCCCGAAGGTCGATGCCATGCCCAGAATCCTAGACGCTCGGCCGCGCGGGGCAAGCGTCATGCGTTTTCGGGGTTCAGTTTTCGATTTTCCGCGGCTACAAGCACGCATGCGCCTGCGCCTGCCCGACCGGGTGATCCCATTTCCCCGCCGCCCGCTGATCATGGGGATTGTGAATGTGAACGACGACTCGTTTTCCGGTGATGGCACGCTGGATTTCGACGCGGCGATCGAGCAAGCACGGGAGCAAATCCGCAATGGCGCGGATGTGATCGATGTCGGCGCGGAAAGCGCGCGCACGAACCGGGCGGCAGTGACGATCGACGAGGAGGTTCAGCGCTTTGGCGGATTTCTCGAGCGTTGGGAAAATTCATGGAGCGATCTGCAACCAAAAGACTCGGAACAAATTTGGCCGCCGGTCCTTTCGGTCAACACCTGGCGGCCGGATGTCGTGCGCGAAATTTTACCGAACAAAAAAGTCGAGCTGCTCAATGACATGAGCGCCTTGCCGGATGAAACCAATGCCCGCCTCTGCGCCGAGCATGGCACCGCGCTACTGATCATGCACAGCGTCGGCGAGCCTAAAGTCCCGCACCTTCATCAGCAATGGGCGGATGTGATGAAATCCATGGAATCGTTCTTTGAGGAAAAAATCGCCCTCGCGCTGCAGGCCGGCATCGATCGCGATGCACTGGTGCTCGATCCCGGAATCGATTTTGCCAAACAACGCGACGACAACCTCGCAGTCATGCGCGAACTCTCACGCCTGCAGCGTTTCGACCGCCCCATCCTCGCGCCAGTTTCGCGCAAGAGCGTGATTGGCGAGGTGCTCGGGATTGCAGATCCCAAAGATCGCGACGCGGGCACAGTCGCGTGCATCGCCGCCTGCATGCAGGGTGGCGCCAACATCTTGCGCGTTCATCATGTCGCGGCCGCATGGCAATCCGTGAAGGTGCTGCACGCACTCAATAGCCCGCGCGGTTGAAATCGTTTGCCTGCCACTCCCCGCAACCCAATGATGCGCCCGACCATGCAACGCCCGCCGAAAAAATTCGTTCCGGTTCCTTTTGCCTATCATCAGGAAATCGAAATGACCGTCGACTCGCTCACCAATCTGGGATCGGGCATTGGCAGAATCGATGGCTGGGTGGTGTTTGTGCCCTTCTCGCTGCCCGGCGAGGTGGTGAAGGCTCGCGTCTATCGCAACGACAAAAACTGCTCGCACGCCGATCTCGTTGAGGTGCTTGTCCCCTCGCCTGATCGCGTGCAGCCGCAATGCCCACTCTTCGGCGAATGCGGTGGCTGCCAATACCAGCACCTTTCGTATGAAAAACAATTGGCGTGGAAATCGCGCCAGGTCGAAGAGCTGCTCAAGCACATGGCCGGCATCGTTTTCCCGGTGAACCCGTGCATGAGCACACCGCAAATTTGGAACTACCGCTCGAAGATCACCCCCCATTTCGAAAAGCCTCACAACGGTGAAATTGGTGAAATCGGTTTCCTCGCCAATGGCCGCCGCTCGCAGTTGGTCGATGTGCCCGAGTGCAAAATTGCGATGGATGAAATCAACGCCGCACTGCCACGCATCCGCGAGGAAATCCGCGCGATGGCCCACAGTTTCAAACGCGGATCGACGGTGCTGATGCGAGCGACCGAAGGCCGCGTCGAAACCGACTTCAAGGCCACCGCCGCGGAAAAGGTTGGCTCGCTGAGATTCGAGTTCCTCGCCGGCGATTTCTTTCAGAACAACCCGTTCATCCTACCGGCATTCACCGGCCATGTCGCAAAACAAGCCTCGGCCGGTGGCGCGAAATTTCTTGTCGATGCCTACTGCGGCAGCGGTTTGTTTGCGCTCACGCTCGCCGGAAATTTCGAAAAGGTCGCGGGCGTCGAGGTTTCCGAAACCTCATGCCAATGGGCGCGCAACAACGCCGCTGCCAACGACATCGGCAATGCCAACTTCATGACCGCATCGGCCGAAGCGATCTTCGGGGAAATCGATTTTCCTAAGGACGAAACCGCGGTCGTCATCGACCCGCCACGCAAAGGCTGCACGCCGGAGTTTCTCCAACAACTCATCGCCTTCCACCCATCGCGCATTGTCTATGTGTCCTGCGATCCCGCGACGCAGATTCGCGACCTGAAGCAACTTTCGGAGGGCGGCTATCGCTTGCTCGAAGTGCAACCCTTTGACCTCTTCC
>JBEINR010000158.1:0-2377 GCA_040377995.1 Akkermansiaceae bacterium
CTGCCCAGCAACAATCCGAATTACAAGGTCCAGGAAGCCAACCTCCTGGTGCTCTGCAACATCACCATCGATGCGGAAATGACACCCGATGGGCTCGATACCCGCATCGATGTCTCGCAGCTCGCGATCCCGCCAGAGGTCGACCTCACCGCGCGCCAAATCCTCAAGCTCGCGATCGGCGCCTTGCGCAAAACCCTCGAGGCCTACCAGCTGCCGCTCAAAAAACCGCTCAATGTGAAGCTCGCGATCGTGGGCGCCGACGACGCAAAATCCCACCTGCGCGATCTCGCCTCACGCTTCACCCTCGCCCCCGGACCCGCCGCGCGATGATCCCGCGGTTTTGCCTTTGCAAGCGACCGCATCATCGCCTTTGATCGCCCAGCCACGACACGCATGAAATCCGCCACCAAAGATCCCCGCCCCTTCAAACGCGCCATCCTCAAACTCAGCGGCGAAGCACTCCGCGAAAAAGGATCGCAGGACAACATCTCGCCGGAAATCGTCGATCGCATCGCACGCGAGATCAAGGAGGCGGTAAGCCTCGGCCTGCAACTCGGCATCGTCGTCGGCGGCGGAAATTTCTGGCGCGGTGCAAGCGCTTCGGCACGCGGCATGGATCGCGCCACCGCCGATTATGTCGGCATGCTCGCCACGGTGATGAACGCACTCGCCATCGAAGGCGCGCTCAGCCACCACGGCGTCGAGTGCGTCGTGCAATCGGCCATCGAAATGAAAAATGTCGCCGAGCCATTTATCCGCCGCCGCGCCGAACGCCAACTCGCCGATGGCAAAGTGGTGATCTTCGGCGCCGGCACCGGCAACCCGTTCTTCTCGACCGACACGACCGCCGCACTCCGCGCCAGCGAAATGGGCGCCGATGTGATCCTCAAGGCAACCCAAGTCGACGGCGTTTACGATTGCGATCCGCACAAGAACCCGGCCGCCAACCGCTTCGAGTCAGTCACCTTCCACCAGTGCATTTCACAACGCCTCAATGTGATGGACACCACCGCGTTCAGCCTTTGCATGGACAACCACATCCCGATCATCGTCTTCGACCTCGGCCCGCACGGCAACCTCTCCCACGCGCTGCGCGGTCAACCAATCGGCACACTCGTTCACGGCGAATAAAATTTTCCCAAGCAATTTTCTCACTCAACATCCAACCTTCAAATCATCATGGACCCGGATACCGCCATTCTCGAAGTCGAAGAAGCCATGCAAAAATGTGTGGATTACCTCACCCATGAATTCGCCGGGGTGCGCACCGGCAAGGCCAGTCCCGCGCTGATCGAAAACCTCGATGTTCATGTCCAAGCCTACGGCGCCGTGAGCAAACTCAAAAGCCTCGCGGTCATCAGCACGCCCGAGCCGCGCATGCTCATGGTCCAACCTTTCGACCCCTCGACCACCCGCGACATCGAACGCGCGATCCGCGAATGCAAACTCGGCCTCAACCCCGCCGCCGCCGATCGCTCACTGCGCGTCCCGATCCCCGAACTCTCCGAGGAACGCCGCCGCGACATGGTCAAGCTCATCAAGCAACTCGCCGAAGAAGCGAAGGTCCGCCTCCGCGCTGCCCGCAAGGACGGCATGGACGCCGCCAAAAAAATGAAGGCCAACAACCTCATCACCGAGGACGGACAAAAAGACTTCGAGGAAGAAGTCCAGACCTTCACCAACAAGTACACCAAACGGGTCGACGAACTCGCCGTCGCGAAGGAAGCCGACCTGATGAAGGTTTGAGGCTCCTCGCGCTGGTAGATCTTGCTGAAATTTGCATCAGATCCGGGGAAGCTGCGGATCCCCACCCCGCCTCACACAGAGGCTTGGAAAATTAAATTGACACCCTTTTCGGTATAGATATTATCCTTTTTGTGGAGTTCGTGTATGACCCAACGAAAAGCGAGACCAACGAGGAGAAGCACGGAATCAGTTTTGAGCACGCAACGCTCCTCTGGCTTGATGAAAAGCGCCTTGTTGTTCCTGCTCGCTTCATCACCGAACCACGGGAGGCACTCATCGCGCGTCTTGATGACAAGCTATGGACAGCCATTTACACCCTGCGAAAGAATGCAATTCGACTCATATCAGTAAGGAGATCACGAGATGAAGAAAAAGAAGCCTACAATAACCGCTGAAGAATTTGATCGTCGTTTTGACGATGGGGAAAATATCAGCGATTTCCTTGATTGGGATAGCGCACGACGCCCTGGCCTTGAGCAGCGACGGGTGAATGTTGATCTGCCAAGTTGGATGATTTCCGAACTCGACAAGCAAGCCTCGCTCATCGGTGTCACTCGCCAGTCAATTATCAAAGTGTGGCTGAGCGAGCGCATTATTGAGCCTCGCGAATTAGAGTGACAGAATGCATTCC
>JBEINR010000231.1:0-1501 GCA_040377995.1 Akkermansiaceae bacterium
CCTTCACGAGCCGACGACATGGAGCGCCGCACTAACAAGCGCCGCCTCAGCGATCAAGAGCTTCGCGCCCGATCAAATCGCCATCATCGCCTCCGGTCGCATGACCAATGAGGAGCTATTCCTCGCCCGCGCGCTCGCGGAAAACATCAGCACCCAGCACCTCTCGATCGTCCCACGATCCGGCGAAGCCGACCACTTGCTCATCGCCGCCGATCGCAACCCAAACACCACCGGCGCGAAGCTGGTTTGGGAAAACGGTGACCCAAGCTCCAAGCTCGATTCGATCCGCAGCGCCGTCCGCTCGGGCGACATCAAGGCCCTCATCGTGCTCGGCGAAGACCTCGTCAGTGACGCAGGATTCAGCAGCGATGATCTCTCGAGTCTCGGCCTCCTGGTACAGCTTCACACGCTCGCCAACCCGACCGCATCGCGTGCGCATTTCGTGCTGCCCACCGCCGCTTTCGCGGAAAAACGCGGCTCAATGGTGAACCTCTCCGGCCGCCTCCAGCGCCTCAACCGCGCAGTCGAGCCGACCGGCCAATGCCGCGACGATTGGGAAGCCATTCGCGATCTGATCTGCGCCATCACCGGCAACAAACACGAGATCCATCACATCGAGGATGTGTTCAAGTCGCTCGCGGAAAACATCCCCGCTTTTCAAAATCTCACCCTCTCAAAAATCGGCCATCAAGGGACCCCAATCACCGAAACCGGCCACAAAATCCCTCTCTTAGAAAACGAACGCGCCCGCAAGGCGGCGGGATTGGTTAATGGTTAGAAGTTATTGGTTATAAGTTAGTTGCGCTTAATCATGAATCGCGAACCAATCAAATCCTTCGAAGATCTCGACTGCTGGAAGGCATGCCGAAACCTTCGCGTATTCGTGGCAAAAAAATTCTTCAAAGCTCTTCCCGGCGAAGAGCGTTACCGTTTAGGCGACCAAATTCTGCGCTCGGCTAGCTCGGCAACTTCCAACATCGCCGAGGGCTATGGACGCTTTCATTACCTCGACAACGCCAAATTTTGCTCCAATGCCCGCGGATCTTGTTGGGAAACCTTGGATCACATGATTACCGCGGTCGATGAAGGCATCGCAAGCGAAGAATTGCTCAACGAAGGTCACGAGATCGCGTCACATGCCATCGCGCTGCTCAATGGATACATCGCATATCTGCGCAAGGCGGATCGGGAAAAAGGCAACCACCAATAACCTCTAACTGATAACTTCTAACTTTTTCTCATGCCGGACATTCTCATCCAACTCGCGATCATCCTCACCAAGATCGTCACGCTCACCTTCATCGTGGTGCTGCCGCTGGTGCCACTTTCGGTGTATTTCGAACGCCGCTTTTCCGCGATTATCCAGGACCGAGTCGGCCCGAACCGCGTCGGCATCCCGCTGTCACTGCTTGGCTTCAAAAAAGACTTCCACATGTTCGGTCTCGTACAGCCGATGGCCGACGGACTGAAACTTTTCCTCAAGGAAGACTTCACTCCCGCC
>JBEINR010000048.1:0-6106 GCA_040377995.1 Akkermansiaceae bacterium
AATAGCCGTGCTGGAAAATTATTGGAACCGTCCGCGCGCCGCCATCCTCACACTGATCAAAGACGGCGAAACACCACCGAAC
This sequence comes from Akkermansiaceae bacterium, assembly GCA_040377995.1. GTDB lineage: Bacteria > Verrucomicrobiota > Verrucomicrobiia > Verrucomicrobiales > Akkermansiaceae > Luteolibacter. The sequence goes on from JBEINR010000048.1 coordinate 83, forward strand.
ATCCGCGCCTTCCTACGCGGCAAAGGCGTGACCCCACGCAAGGATCGCATCATCACCCGCCACAAATCAAATCTCGTCACCAACGCGCGTGGCACCTTCACCAAGGGCATCACCTTCACCGCCGACCTTGCGGGCCAGACCACCGAGTTTGGCGGCGCGAGCTCATCACTCGAAGTTCGTGAGGGAGCAGCGGATCTGCTCAACAAACGCATTTTGCCCATGGGCCTGATCGAGGCTGCGGCAGACTTCTGGGGCGAGACCCGCTTTGGTGGCGGCAACGAAAAATTTGACGAACGCGAGGACAACGCCCCGCCGCTTAACATCGCGGCCTGCGTGATTCGTGGCGCGGAATCCGACGATCGCTTTGCGGCCGACAGCTCGCGCATGATCGTGATTTCCAACACCGACTTTCTTTCGCCGGAAAATCACCGCGCCGAAAACCTCGATTTTCTCGCGTCGTCCGTAAACTGGATGGTTGGCCGCGAGTCCCTTGCCGGCATCGGCCCACGCGCGCTCGGCACCTACAAGCTCCCGCTGCTCGAGGCACAGGTTTCCTTCATCAATCGCATCAACCTCTTTTTCATCCCCGCCGCTTTTCTGCTGATCGGTACCTATGCCTGGTCGGCACGCAGAGCCTGATCCATCATGCGTCGATTCATCCCCACCTTGTTGCTCGTTGCGACCGCGGCAATCGTGGGTTGGTTGTCTTCGTGGCAATGGCGCGAAGGCAGCTTTGATGCGCTCTTCGGCGCGCCTCCCGTCGCAGTGGGTGAGGCGCTTTATCCCGCATTCGATGCATCCGGCGTTCGATACATCACGGTCAATTCCAACGGCGCATCCGCAAAATTTTCGCTTCAAGAAAATGGTTGGCATTCGACCTCTCCATGGCAGGACCGCATGGACCCGCGGGCGGCGGTTTCGATCATCAATTTCACCCGCGGCATGAAGGTCGAGGATCATGCGTCGCGTGACGACATCTCCGAAGACAAGGCGGGCCTCGCGAATGAGGCGGTGACGATTCGTTTGGAAGACGCAAACCGCAAGGTGCTGGCCCACTACAAAATCGGACGCGCCACTCCGTGGAAAGCCACCGTGCCGGAAATCCCCGAACCCGTCCCGACGGTGTTCATCAACCCTCGCGAAAAAGGACGCAAAAAACATGTCTACGCATGCACCGGTGACATCAACGCGCTCTTCAAAGACAACCTTCGCTTCCTGCGCGACCACCGCCCGTTTTATTTCAATCCGCTCAAACTCAAGTCGGTCTCGATCGGATCCAAACAAGGTCAACTTCTCATCGCCCGCGAGTCGCCGGAAAAACCATGGCGCATCGTCAAGCCGCTCGACCTTCCCACCAATCCGGCAGCGATCAAATCCCTGCTCAAAGGGCTCTTCGAATTGCAGGCAATGAAGGTTAATGACATCGCAGCCAGCAAAACCCCGTACGCAGGCGATGAAAATGAATCCACTCGCATCAGCATTCAGTCCTTCGAATCCGACACCCCCTGCGAATTGGAAATCAGGGCCGCAGATTCCGCCGAGGCCAACGAAACGACCGCTGTTGTTTCAAACCGACCCGGCGTCGAGTTTCTCATGCCCGCCAAGCCGGTAAGTGGCCTGATCACGCTCGCGGACCTGCCCCTCAGCGTCAACGAACTGCGCGATCCGACCCTCACGCATCTCAACATCAAGGCCCTGCGCGGAATCTCGATCGAACCCTCAACCGGACCTGCAATCCTGCTCAGCCGCGAAGCACCAAAGCCCTGGACTACCGTGATCGATGGCGTGACGCATGAAGCGAACGAGCCAAACCTATACGACCTGCTCAAAGCTGTCACCACCGTCAAGGCGCTTGCATTTGAAAGCGACGCGGCGACGGACTTCACGCCGTGGGGATTGGATCGGCCCATCCTCAAACTGCGTTTCATCGCACAGGACAACCAAGCCTTCGAGTTGCGTTTGGGCATGGATGCGAAGGGTGCATATTATGCCAACCGGCTTGGCACACCGACCGTCATGCGCGTCGACGAAGCGCTCATCCGATCAGTTGCCGTGCGGTCCTACGAGTGGCGAAATGCCAGACTGTGGTCGCTCGACAAAGTAAACCTGCTCGCCATCCAACGCGGGATCCCGGGATCATCGACCCTCACGCTCAAGTACCGCTTCATCGACGAGAAGTGGAACGGCGAAATCGACGACCGCGATGTCAGTGCCTCGGTCGATCCCGTCAAAGCGAATTACCTCTTGTCCGTGCTCGAAGACCTCAAGGTTTCGCGTTGGCTCGCGCCCAATGACGAAGCCGCCCTCAACGCCTTGCGCACTCCATCCTTGGTCGTCGATGTGGTGGAAAAGAAATTCGACGACCTCGGCGAGTTCGTCGGCACCGGCAGCCGCAAGCTCACGCTGGCCCCCAGCGACTCGAGCGCCAGACCCTCAAGTTATTTTGGCCGCATGGGATCCGAGGCAAACCTCTTCACCATCGATGCCGAAACCTACGGCAAAATCGCCGCCGAGGTAATTGCAGAGTGAAGCGCTGCAACAATCACCGGCATCACGAATAAAAAATAGACCGCTGTGCCGTCATTGGCGCTGTGAGCCACGTTCCGTAAACTCAACAAGTGGGGAAATCCGATGCATTTTCGTCTTCCTGTAAAAGGCGTGACATAGGACAACGGAGGCAAACCCCTGAATGATCATATCGGTTCGGGCCAGCTACCAAAAAAGTCGCACACAGCAGTCATGTGAGAAGATACCCGAAAGGCGCTACGCGGCAACCGAAATCAAATGCGAAGCAGAAGAAATTTCGTGCTTCGATTTGAATAAAAAACTCGCTCAAGCAGTCGCGCCAACCGCTCCGGGGATCGGACCATCATCATCGGTCTGACCACTGTCGTTGGTTTTGCGTTCGGATTTTTTCGCGAGCTTCTCGGGCACCGGCGGTGGCTTCGGAGCCGATGGCGGATCCTTCATTTCACCGTGCTCGATCAAGTCCTTGAGGTGGCTTGCATCGAGTGTTTCATACTCCAGTAAGGCATTGGCGATGAGCTCCACCTTATCGCGATTTTCAGTGAGCACGCGGGTGGCGGTGTCGAAGGCCTCGTCGATGAAGCGCTTGATCTCCGAATCGATGATGCGCGAGGTTTCCTCCGAATAATTGGCACGGCGGGTGGCCATGTCACGTGCGAGGAATACCGGGCCATCGCCTTCACCGTACTCGACCATGCCGAGTTTGTCGCTCATGCCCCACTCGCAGACCATGTGGCGCGCGAGTGATGTTGCCTGGCGGATGTCGCCCGATGCACCGTTTGAAACATCATCACTGTGGAATGCCTCGGCGATGCGGCCACCCATCGTGACGATGAGGTTGGCCAAAGCTTCTTTTTTTTGCGTCGAGTATTTGTCACCTTCCGGCAGGTACATCGTTGCGCCGAGGTAGGGTCCGCGTGGGATGATCGTGACCTTGTGCAGCGGGTTGGTGTGCGGCAGCACCATGTTGAGGTAAGCATGGCCGGCTTCGTGCCAGGCAGTTCCGACTTTCTCTTTGTCCGACATGGCCAAGCTACGGCGCTCGCGGCCCCAGCGGACTTTGTCGCGAGCTTCTTCGAGCTCGTCGAGCGTCACTGCGGTGAGCCCGCGGCGGGCAGCAAGCAGGGCCGACTCGTTGACGAGGTTGGCGAGCTCCGCGCCGGAGAATCCGGGGGTGCCACGGGCGACCTTCGCGAGATCGACATTTGCGGCGAGTTTGATCTTTTTGACGTGCACACGCAGGATCTCCTCGCGGCCATTCACATCGGGCAAATTAATCGTGACCTGACGGTCGAAACGGCCCGGACGAAGCAGTGCGGGATCGAGCACATCAGGGCGGTTGGTGGCGGCGATGATGATCACGCCTTCCTGCGTGTCGAAGCCGTCCATCTCGACGAGCAACTGGTTGAGCGTCTGCTCGCGTTCATCGTGGCCACCGCCCATGCCGTGACCGCGGTGTCTGCCGACCGCATCGATCTCATCGATGAAGATCAGGCAAGGCGCGTGTTTTTTGCCTTGTTCAAACATGTCGCGAACACGCGAGGCACCGACGCCGACAAACATTTCGACGAAGTCGGATCCGGAGATCGAGAAAAACGGCACATCCGCCTCACCGGCGATCGCGCGAGCCAACAAGGTCTTGCCGGTACCTGGCGAACCCACCATCAGCACACCCTTCGGAATCGATCCTCCGAGTTTCTGAAACTTGCGAGGGTCCTTGAGGAAATCGACGATTTCAAACAGCTCTTCTTTCGCTTCCTGAATGCCAGCGACATCCTTGAAGGTGACCTTGTTGCGATCCATCGAGAGCAAGCGCGCCTTGCTTTTGCCAAACGACATCGCACCACGGCCCGCCGATTTCATTTGCTGGCGGAAAAGGAAGAAGAGCACACCGATCACCAACAAGAATGGCAGGAAAGTGAAGAGGGCGTTTTTGAGATAATCCGTCGTGCGGTTGTAAGTGGCCTTGCTTTGTACCAAAGCTTTTAGGTCATCTGCCAAAATCGGAATGGAAACCGTCACCGTAAACGGCGTGGCTTCGAGTGCTTTGCCGCTGGCGTCCACCGGCGCGACCATGTTGGTGATCACCTCGCGGGTACCGACCACTACCGCTTCACGGCTGTCGGGCTTGGCAAGAATGCGCAGCGGGTTTTCGAGATCATTCACTTGGATTTCACCAAGGGCCTTGGCCTTGCGCAGATCGGCAATCGAAATCGTTTGCACCGCATCACCACCCGGCTCGGTAGCTCCGGCGGCAAGCGTTTCCATGCGGATCTCCTCACCAAGGATCTGCTGCATTTGCTTGCCTTGAAGATCGAGGTTCAGCACCACGCGGAAGTTTGAACGCTGCTTGACCGGCTCTTTTGGCATCTGGAGCGCTGGCGATTCCCAGCCGGTGATCGAGGCGTCGTAGGCCGTGTCGGTGGTCACGACCTTGAGCGGGCGCTTGGCATCGTCGGTGATGATACGGCCTTGGTCCCAGGCCTGCCTGAACTGCGAGTAGCTCATGGTGCGCGCGGTTTGCGACATGTTGGGACCAAACAAGGCGAGGCCAAAAACCGCCGCAGCGCCAAGTGCGAGAATGAAGAAACGCCAGTTGAAACCGTTGGCATCGCCCGTGGGGCGGTTCGGTGGAGCGGGCGGCGGGGTCGAATTCGGTGAATCGGACATGATGGGATGGAGGGCGGGTGCCCAAGCCGTGGTGATTCACAATAGCGCGAGCCCCATGCGGCCTGACAGCGGTGAACCATAGCCCATGACCACCAAATGCAAACCCCTTTTTTGACCGCTCTTGCCGCCGGGTCCCCACTCTGCCTAAATCCACGCCGTGAATATCCACGCGCTGTTCAAGCACCCACGCATTGCCAACCTCGGCAGATGGCGCGTGTTTCGCTGGCTCAGATCGATCCCCGGCATCGGCCGCATCCGCGCGCTGCGACCCGGTGTTGATGCCCAGGTCGGGGCACTGGTCGATGCCTTTGCAGCCTTTGCCACGCTCGATGGCGAGCTCAACGCATTCGAGGCGGATCTGATCCTCGACATGCTGCGCAACGCATTTCCGGAGGTCGACCACGGCTGGCTCGCCCGCCGACTGCAACGCGCGGTGGCCAACCCGAGCCCCCTGCAGAATCTCGCGACCGAACTCCGAGACGGCTATGACGAAGCGTCGAAGCTCGCCCTCGGCCTGCAACTTTACACGCTCGTCGATGCGGCCGGACGCTCGGACCGCAACCGTGCGAGCTTTGAAATTTTCATGCGCCGCCTCGGCCGACCCGAGCTTGGCACTTCGATCCTTCGCGAAATGCGCGGCGATGGCGAGACACCTGCCAGCGATGAGCTGCCCTTCGAGCGCTTGATCTTTGGCGTGAATGGCGCCGATGTCGTCCTGCCACCTGCGGCATCGAGTCACGAATTCCGCGTCTATCGTGCCGATGACCTCATCCTCGTGCGCAACACCGGCCCCGAACCATTGTGGATCCGCGGGCGCTCGGTGGAATC
>JBEINR010000003.1:0-14897 GCA_040377995.1 Akkermansiaceae bacterium
CATCGGTGCGTTTGAAAAACGGCATCCAGTGCGATTTGCGTGCGGTGTCGAACAAGCAGTTTCCATTTGCGCTGCAATACTTCAGCGGATCGAAGGAGCACAATGTCGCGTTGCGCGGGATAGCCTTGAAGAAGGGTCTTTCGCTCAACGAATACGGCTTCACCGCGGTGGAGGGATCGGCACGCAAGACGGAGGTGCCGGAAGACATTCATGACGAACGCGAAATTTACAAAGTCCTGGGGCTGTCATTCATCGAGCCCGAATTGCGGGAAAACCGTGGTGAGATTGAAGCGGCGGCAGAGCACAAGTTGCCGCGCTTGATCGAGCTCTCGAATCTGTGCGGGACATTTCACAATCACACCACCGCGTCCGATGGTCATCACACGCTGGAGGAAATGGCCGAGGAAGCAATGGAGTTGGGTCTTGAATACCTTGGCATCTCGGATCACTCGAAGTCGATGGCTGTTGCCAATGGTCTCGATGAAGAGCGCCTTGCGGCGCAAATGGCGGAGATCCGCAGGCTCAATCGCGAATTTTCCCATTTCCGGCTCTTTGCCGGAACCGAGGTCGATATTCTCAAGGATGGCACGCTGGATTTTGATGACGATGTGCTTGCATCGCTCGATTACTGCGTGGCTTCGGTGCACACCTCGTTTCATTTGCCCGAGAAGGAAATGACGCGCCGCATATGCCGGGCGATGGAGAATCCGCATGTCACGATGCTGGGGCATCTCACTGGACGATTGCTGCTCAAGCGTGAGGCATATGCCGTTGATCACGCGATGGTGATCGATTGCGCGGCGGAGACGCGGACCATCATCGAGCTCAACTGCAATCCGCAGCGTCTCGATATGGACTGGCGTTGGTGGAAGCGTGCGAAGGACAAGGGCGTGCTTTGTTCGATCAACCCCGACGCGCACTCAAGGGAGGGCCTGCATTATTTGGGCCTCGGTGTGCGCATCGCGCGCAAGGGATGGCTTGGAAAAGATGATGTGTTCAACACCCGCAAGACTGCGGAAATTGAGGCGTTTCTCAAGAAGCCGAAAGCCAAGCGTTGAGGCTTAAGCTTTGGCAGACTTTACCGCATCGATGAGCGGTTTGGTGAAATCCATCACGGCGCGGGCTGGGTCCTGCAGGTTGAGCTCGACCTGTTTCACGATCGCTGATCCAACGATCACGCCATCGGCGGCCGCGGCCACCATCGCGGCTTGATCGGGCGTGCTGATGCCAAAGCCGACGCAGACCGGCACATCGGTGTGATGTTTGATCGCGGCGACCATGGACGCGATGTTGGCGGAGGGGCCGCCGTGCGCGCCGGTGACGCCGGTGCGTGAGAGCGCGTAGATGAAGCCTTGGGCGGATTGCGCGAGGGTGGCCATGCGCTCAGGTGGGGTGGTCGGGGCGATGAGGCGGATCGACTTGAGTCCGCTGCCGCCAGTGAAGTCCTTGTTGCGCGCGGCTTCGTCGGGCGGTAGGTCGAGGAGAAGGATGCCATCGGCACCGGCCGCGGCTGCGTCGTGATGGAAGGAATCGAAGCCGTAGGTGAAAACCGGATTGAGATAAGTGAAAAGAACAATCGGCGTTTCGTGTGATTTGCGGAATTCGCGAATGAGGTCGAGCACGCGTGCGGTGGTCATGCCGGATTTCAGCGCGCGTTCGGCGGCCATTTGGTTGACGATGCCATCGGCGAGCGGATCGGAGAAGGGGAGGCCGAGTTCGATGATGTCAGCACCGGTGTCGGCGAGTGACTTCATGATTGCGAGCGATGAATCGAAATTCGGATCACCGGCGGCGATGTAAGCGACGAAGGCTTTTTGATTTTTTTCGCGAAGGGATTGGAAGGTGCGGGCGAGACGATCGGACATGGGGAAATGAATGGGATAAATTATCGGGCGCTTTTGGCGAGGGTTTCGCAGCGTTTGATATCGAGTTTGCCGGAGGCGAGGACGGGGATTTCCGGGACGGGGATGATGGTTTTGGGGCACCACAGCGAGGGGATGCCTTGCTCGAGTAGCTTGTAGCGAAGGTCGATGCAGTCGCGCTCGATCGTGGTGTTGTCGAGTGCGGAAAGCAGCACGATGGCTTCACCTTTTTGGGGATCGGGCACGCCGACGACGGCGATGCGGCGTTCGGATTCCGCATCGAGTCCGAGTGCTTTGTTGATGGCGCTTTCGATGGTTTCGTGGGGAACCATTTCGCCGCCGATTTTTGAGAAACGGGAAATGCGACCTTCGATGTGGAGGAACCCCTCATCATCGACGCGGCCGACATCGCCGGTTTTGAACCAGCCATCGACCAACACCTCGGCGGATTTATCGGGTTTGCCTAAGTAGCCTTGGAAGATGTTGGCGCCTTTGAGCCAGATCATGCCTTGCTGATCGATGCTTAGGTGATCATCGGTCGTCGGATCGGTGATGCGGATGGCGATGCCGGGAAGAAGTTGACCAACGGTGCCATTGCGCGAGGAAGGAAGTGTGACAGCGTTCTCGCGATCGGCCGGGTCGGGCAGGTTCACATTTGTGGCGGGAGAGGTTTCGGTGAGACCGTAACCTTCTTGCGGCGCGATGCCGAATTTTTCGCTGAAGGCTTCCGCGAGTGATTGCGGAAGTTTTTCCGCGCCGGTGACGACCAGTTTCAGCGATGCCAGTTGTGCGGAATCGACGCGCTTCATGAAGCCGCGCATGAAGGTCGGTGTCGAGAGCAGGACGTCGACTTGGTGGATGGCGATGAGTTCGGCGAGGCGTTTGGTTTCGAGCGGGCTGGGGTAAGTGACGAGGTTCACGCCTTGGATGACCGGGAACCAAAGCGTGACGGTTGAGCCAAACGAGTGGAAAAGCGGCAGGCATCCGAGCATCGATGAATGCGCTGGCAGATCGATGCGCGAGCCAAACTGCGAGACATTGGCCAACACATTGCGGTGGCTGAGCGCGACGCCTTTCGGTTCGCCCGAAGAGCCCGATGTGAAAAGCAGGACTGCTTCCTCATTGCCGCGACGGGCGTTGAGTTTGAGAAATTTGCCGATCAGCGATGCGGGCAGGATTTTGGAAATGACGGCCCAGAGTATGATTTTTTTCTTAAGGCTCGGCATCGCGCGCTCGATGAAGATCAGGTCGCGATTGGGCGGCCATGGGAAGCTTGGCACGCGGCGGACAAAGGGGTCGGCGGTGATGAATCGATCGACGCCTGATTGGCGGATCGCGGAGCGCACGGCATCGGGCCCGGCGGTGAAGTTGAAGTTTACCGGAATTTTGCCGGCGAAAATGACTGCGAGGTTGGCGATGAGGCCGGCCTTGCCCGGAGGGAGCACGATCGCGACGCGCGCTTGGTCGGTCTCTTCGCGGATGAAGCGCGAGAACGCGAGGGCGGCAGCGAGGATCTTGTCGTAACCGAGCTCCGAGTCATCGGCGCCATCAATGATGCGACTTTCTTTGCCATGTTTTTTCAGACCTTCGAGTAATGCCATCGCCAGCGATCGATCCAGCAGGGTATGTAGCGAGAAGGCTTCCTCGTGAGCGGCGAGCAGTGCCTGACGATAGGTCGCGATGCTTACCGATGCAGCGGAAATTTCTTGGCCGATGACGATGACTGCAGACGGAAGTGCGTTGGTCTTTTCGATCGAGAGAGCAGATTCGTGTGGGCAATCGATCGCGATTGGAAGGATGGGAAGTCCGAAGGAGCAAAGCACGTGCAGTTCCGCCGAGGGGATGTGGCAGGGCGTGGCATTGCGGGTGTTGGCGGTGCCAAGGACATGGATCAGGACGCCGCCGTTATCGAGGTAAGTTTTGAGTTCCTTGCCGGCCGCCTCGGGTGCGGTATCGGTGATGCTGAACATCGCTCCGGAATTGGATTTTTCTAAATGCGCGCGAATTGCAGGATCGTGATGGGCGGATTCCTCAATCAGCCAAGTGATCCGTCGTTTGGAAAAAATACTTTCGATCTCAAGCAATTGGTCGAAATCGAGACGCCCGGGTACCACCAGCACCCCGTGTGCGGGAACGCGTTCTTTGTTAAGGATGGTTGGGGCGAGTGGCATTGCTTGACCTTGTACAGTTCGTTGTAGGGATAATTTACCGAAAAGCCTGTGTTTTTGCCATGGATTTGTGAAATGCGCGGGTCAGACAGCGGACCTGAGTTGGTCGATTGCTTCGCGTAGGTCGGTGAGCGTGACGGTATCGACTACTTTGGCGCTGCCGAGCGCGGAGAGAACCACGAAGCGGATGCTGCCGGCGGAGAACTTTTTGTCGTGCGACAATTTCTCCATGACCGTATCGGTGGCGATCGAATCGGGCAGGACCAGCGGGAGGGAGAAGTGCTTCAAGAGGTCGAGGATTTTCGCGGAGGCGTCGGCGCTGAGTCCTGCATGGCGTTGAGAAATCAGCAATGCCGTGCGGATTCCGAGGGAAATTGCTTCGCCATGAAGCAGCGAGCCGTAGGGGACTGCCGCTTCGATGCCGTGGCCGATCGTGTGGCCGAAGTTGAGCAGCGCGCGGGTGCCGGTGGTTTCGTGTTCGTCGCTTTCGACAATGCGTGCCTTGATGGCGACATTGCGCGCGATGAGATCGGCGGGGATGTCGCGACTTTGCGGATCCAGGGCGGCAAGCTCATCGAGCATCGTCGCATCGCGGATCGCGCCGTGCTTGATCATTTCGGCAAAGCCTTGGTGAAACTCGCGATCGGGAAGTGTGGCGAGCGTGTCGGGATCGATGATCACCATGCGCGGTTGATGAAAACATCCGAGAAGGTTTTTGCCTTCCGGGACATTGACGCCGGTTTTGCCGCCGACCGATGAATCGACTTGTGAGACGATCGTGGTGGGAATTTGGATGAAAGGGAGTCCTCGAAAAAAGATCGATGCGACGAAGCCCGCGAGATCACCAATCACGCCGCCGCCGAGTGCGATGACGAATGATTTGCGGTCATGGCCGGCACGAATCATTTCGCGACAGAGAGCTTCGGTCGCTTGCATCGACTTCGAACTTTCGCCGGCGGGAACCGTGTGGAACGAGTGGGAAATGTTAGCGGCATCGAGCGCTGCGACCAGCTGGGATGCGTGAAGTTTTGCGACCGAATCATCGGTGATGAGCGCCGCGCGGCGGCCGGCGAGTCCGGCGAGCTTGATCAGGTTTCCGACATCACGGACGGAGCCCTTGGCGACATGGATGTCGTAGGAGCGTTCGGCGAGATCGACATGGACGGTCGGCATGGTCGGAGCATGAAACATGCATGGCGGATGTCCATCCCGGATCAATTTTCCGGGACGACGAGGGCACGCGGGGGTTTTTCGAAGAGTCGACCGCCACCGGCGAGGTCGTACTTAACGAGAAACCAGATCGCGATCGCTAGAAGCAGCGAGAGGATCTTTGCGATCCAGTTGTTGGCCAGGTTCAGGTTCATGGGAAGGGGTGCTGGAGAAGAAGATTTCGGCGAGTTTTTCGCGGAAGATTTTTTCGCTAAGATTGCGCATCAGGACACCATTTTCGCAGATCGAGATGCCACCGGTTTCTTCGCTGACCACGATTGCGACGGCGTCTGTGCGCTCGGTGAGGCCGATTGCTGCGCGGTGGCGCAGGCCGGTTGAGCGGTCCTGCATTTCACGCTCGGTGACCGGAAACACGCACGCGGCTCCGGCAACGCGGTCGTCGGCTATGATCATGCCGCCGTCGTGGAGCGGGGCTTTCGGGTGAAAGACCGCCATGGCAAGCTCGGGCGAGAATCGCGCGTCGAGCATCACGCCGGTGTCGAGTTGCTCCTTGAGGCTGATGTCACGCTGAATGGCGAAGAGCGCGCCGATGCGTTTTTTGGAGAGGTGGATGACTGCGTCGGCGAAGCGCTCGAGGAAATCGAGTTGGCGTTTGCTGTAGAATGAGAAGAGGCGGTTGCTGCCGAGGCGGGCAAGGCCATTGCGAAGTTCCGGCTGGAAAATCACGATCAGCGCAAAAGCCAGTACGGCAGCCGCGCGGGTGATGATCCACTGGATCACCTCGAATTTGAAGAGGGCGGATACCAGCGTGAGAAAAACCAGAATCGTGATCAGCCCTACCAGAATCTGGGCGCCGCGCGTGGCCCGGAAAGTTCGGTAAATCTGATAGATGCAGGCGGCGAGGAGAAGGATCTCAACGCCATCACGCCAGTGAGATATGAGGAATTTCACCATGGATAGTCAGCTAAACCACATTAATGCGCTGAAATTGATCTGACAACACCCGAAATTCAGCTCTTGTGGCGGATTGGAATACTTTGACATGCCGCCAGTGTGTGGTATTTTTTATAATCATGAAGTTCTCTGTGAAATCGTCCAGTCAGCTTTGGTTGATGAAGTGGGGTGCGGCTGGGCTTGTGCTTGGGACGAGTGCCTGTCTGTCGCTATCCAAGGCAGCACCGCCGGCAATGTTGGAAATGTCGCGGGTTAGCGGCGTGCCGGTTGAGCGATTGCAGCGGGGGCATGGCGTATATCTTACCCAGTGTGGGCAGTGTCATGAATTGGTTAAGCCGGAGAATCTGAAGGTGGCCGACTGGCGTTTGGTGATGCCGGGGATGTGTTGGAATGCGGGGCTCACGCGCGCGGATGAGGCCTTGTTGCTTGAGTATGTGTTGGCGGCCAAGTCGCTGGACGAGGGCAAGAAAAAGGCCCTGCCGGGTGGCAGGGCCTTGTGAGGGTGAATTGTTTTATTCGAAGGTCGGCGTTTTGTGACGGGTGAAGTAACCGTCGCCGAGGTACATGGAGCCGGCGTAGTCCGGCAGCGGGCCGGAGTCGGGTGGCAGAGGAATGTTGCCGTGGGTAGCGTCTTCGGGTTGTGAGTAGGCGATGCTGACTGGTGTGCCGACTTTCACGAGGCGATAGAACTTTGGTGAAAGGTTTTCATGCATACGGATGCAACCATGAGTGCAGGGGTGGTGCTTGATCCAACCGGTGTGAAATCCGTAGTTGGGTTTGAACTCGCACCAGTAGGGCATTGGAGTGCCTTTGAACAACCAGCCGGCGGGTTTCTTGCTTAGCATGGTTTGTTTGACGCTGCCGCCGTTTTGCGCGTAGCCGTGGGTGTTGGCGCGTTTCTTCTCGATCTTGTTGAAGATGCGGAAGCTGCCACTCGGTGTCGGACTGCCGGGGGCGCCGACTGAGACAGGCATGGCGAGAAGGCAATTGGAGCCTTCCATTACATAGGCACGTTGTTTGCTGAGCGAAACCTTCACGCTGACATTGCTCGGATTTTTCGGAAGTTTCGCGGGGCGGTCGTAGGCGTGATAAGCGGAGAGGCCGCCGATGCCGGAGTTGGTGCAGGATGGAATGAGCGCTGCGGCAACAAGGGCCGCAGCAAGACTGTAAATGTGTTTTCGATTCATGGTATGTATGGATTCGTTCCTACGCTGTCATTTGATCGGCGAATTGCAAGCCAATCGGTCGGGGATTTTTTTTCATGAGCAAATGCAAGCGGTTTATCTTATTTTCCAGGTGAAAAATTCGTTCGAAATTTTGCGTTGAAACGACTTGCCAACGATGAAGGTGCGAACGCAATCTCTGCGCGGAAACTCTTTCCTTTATTCACACATGTCAGAACTGCTAGAAGCCGAAGAACTGTCGATCGCCCTCAAGAAATGCCCCGAATGGGAACTTGAAAAGAAGGCGATCACCCGCACCATCGAGTTTGAGGAATTCAACGAAGCGATTGATTTCGTAAACGACCTCGCAGAGATCGCTGAGGAGGCACAGCATCATCCTGACATCATCATTCGTCACACGCGGGTGAGCTTGCTCCTTACGAGTCATGATGCCGGTGGCGTGACCCAGCTCGACATTGAGTTGGCGCAGCGCATCGACAACCTGGTCGACTGATCAAGCGGGCACTGGCCCGATTTGATCGCTTGGAAATTCTAACTCAGGCATGCGGTTGTTTATCGCATGCCTGATTTTCGTATGTCCGATGCCTATCAGTGGCTTGCGGCGATCAGCTGAAGTATCTGATGCCGGCTTCGAAGATCGGCTGATGCTTGTTGCCCGGAATGTTTTTGGCGACTTGTTTGCCGGCGCGTTCCGAGTGGGCCATTTTTCCGAAGACTCGGCCACAGGGCGAGGTGATGCCTTCGATGGCGAAGGCCGAGCCGTTCGGGTTGATGGCGTTGCTCATTGATGGATTTCCATTGGCATCGCAATACTGCGTGGCGATCTGGCAGTTTGCGGCGAGTTGTTGGACCGTTGCGTCATCGGCGAAGAAGCGGCCTTCGCCGTGTGAGATTGGCACGGTGTGAATGTCGCCGGGATTGCAGAGCGAGAGCCAAGGTGATTGATTTGATACCACTCGCGTGTCGACATATTGGGAGATGTGGCGGCCGATCGTGTTGTGAACGAGGGTGGGCGAATCGGTCGTGGGCGTGCGGATTTCGCCGTAGGGGACGAGGCCGGTTTTGATCAGTGCCTGGAAGCCGTTGCAGATGCCGAGGATGAGTCCGTCGCGATGATGGATGAGGTCCATGATTGCATCGGCGACTTTCGGGCTGCGGATGATGGTGGCGATGAATTTTGCCGAGCCATCCGGTTCGTCGCCGGCGCTGAATCCGCCGGGGAACATGAGGATTTGGCTCTCGCGGATTTTTGCGGCGAGTGCGTCGAGGGATTCGCTGATGTGTTGTTGGCTGAGATTGCGGAAGACGAGGATTTCCGGATTACCGCCCGCTTCGCGGAATGATTTGGCGGAATCGTATTCCGAGTTGGTGCCGGGAAATGCTGGGATGATGACCTTTGGTATGGCGGCGCTATTTTTCAAGCGGCTTTGCTTTGACGCTTTGAATGCGGGCAATTCCACCGATTTTGTCGAGGGCTCTTCGGAAGCCTTGCTGGCGTAGACCGGCTCGAGTGTTCCGGTCCACGCGTCTTGAAGCGTGTCGATCGGATGGCTGATGCCGTTGAGTGTGAGTTGCGGATCTGGGCTTGTTGTGCCGAGAGCAACGAGCGAAGGAAGTGCCTTTTGGATGGCGTCGCTTGAGGTGGTTTTGTGTTCGATGAGGAAGGCGAAACTGCGTGGTGCTAGCAGATCAAGGGTGGTGTTGATATCAACGCCGATGTGGTTACCGAAGGACATTTTGGCAAGCGCGGCAGCGATGCCTGCTTGGCCGATGCAATGCAGCGAGTGGAAATGACCTGCCGTGTTGAGTTGGTGAATTGCCTCGGCTGTCGATTTCAACAAATCGAATTGAGGTAAACCTTCGGCATCGAGTGGAACTTCCACCAATGAGATCGCAGACCCGCTTTCCTTGAACTCCGGGCTGAGCGCAAGGCTTGCGAGGCCGGGTGCGAGAGCGAACGAAACGAGGGTCGGCGGCACATCCAGATCATTGAATGATCCGGACATCGAGTCCTTGCCGCCGATGGCGGCGAGGCGCAGCGAGTGCTGCGCGTGGTAAGCGCCGAGAAGTGCGGCGAAGGGCATGCCCCAGCGTTGCGGGTCGTTGCCAAGTTTGGGGAAATACTCTTGGAAGGTGAGGCGGATGTCTTGGAGTCGGCCGCCGGCGGCGACGACTTTGCAGACGGATTCGGTCACCGCATGGACCGCGCCATGGAAGGGGGATTTCTCGGAGAGGAAGGGATCGAAGCCCCATGCCATGAAGCTGCAAGCATCGGTGTCACCTTCGAGCAGAGGTAGCTTGGCCACCATCGCGTCGGGTGGGGTAAGTTGGTGTTTTCCACCAAACGGCCACAGCACGGTGCCGGCGCCCACCGATGCATCGAAGCGCTCGCCAAGGCCTTTGCGTGAGCAGGTGCTTAGGTCGGAGAGAATTTCGGTGATCGATTTTTTGGTTCGGGAGCTCTTGTCGGAAAGTTGATCGTGAATTGAGGAAACACGGACCGTGGCCGATTGGCTGGCGCCGTTGGTGTCGAGGAATTCGCGTGAGAGATCGACGATTTTTTTGTCGCGCCAGAGCATGACGAGGCGGCCGTCGTTGGTGACTTCGGCGACCTGTGTGCAGTCGAGGTTTTCGCGGTCGGCTTCTTTGAGGAAGTAGGGGATGTCGGCGGGGTCGATGCAGACTGCCATGCGTTCCTGGGATTCGGAAATGGCGAGTTCGGTGCCGTCGAGTCCGTCGTATTTTTTGGGAACGGCATCGAGGTTGATGCGAAGCGAGGGCGCAATTTCGCCGATGGCGACCGAGACTCCGCCGGCGCCGAAGTCGTTGCAGACTTTGATTTTGCGAGTGAGGACCGGGTTGCGGAAAAGGCGTTGGATTTTGCGTTCGGTTGGGGCGTCGCCCTTTTGGACCTCTGCGGAATTTTCGAGCGCGGTGTCGGTATGTTCCTTGGAAGATCCGGTGGCGCCGCCGACACCATCGCGTCCGGTGCGGCCACCGATCAAAAGGATGGCATCGCCGGTGGCGGGTTTGCCGCGGAAGACTTGCGAGCGTGGGGCAGCGGCAACGACCGCACCGATCTCGAGGCGTTTGGCGACATAGCCCGGGTGGTAAACTTCGGCGACTTCACCGGTCGCAAGGCCGATTTGGTTGCCGTAGGAGGAATAACCGTGAGCGGCGGTGCGGCAGATTTTTCGTTGCGGCAATTTGCCTGAAAGCGTTTCCGAAAATGGCGTGAGCGGATTGCCCGCGCCGGTGACGCGCATGGCTTGATAGACATACGAGCGGCCGGAGAGCGGATCGCGAATGCAACCGCCGAGGCAGGTGGCGGCGCCGCCGAAGGGTTCGATCTCGGTTGGGTGGTTGTGAGTTTCGTTTTTGAACATCACGAGCCACTCCTCGGTGGTGGGCTCGGCTGTGGCCGAGTGCTTGATTGTGACCGGCACGACGATCGAGGCCGCGTTGACTTCATCGGACTCTTCGAGGTTGTCTAGTTCGCCGGAGGCGCGGAGTTCGCGCATGCCGGTGAGGGCGATGTCCATCAGCGTGACGGGCTTGCTGTCGCGTCCGAGTTTTTTGCGCGTAGCAAGGTAGGTTTGCCATGCGCGGTAGACGGGGCTGTTTTCATCATCGAAAACGACATCGGTGATTTCCGTGAGGAATGTCGTGTGGCGGCAGTGGTCGGACCAATAGGTGTCGAGCACGCGGATTTCGGTGATGCTCGGTTCGCGATTTTCTTGATCGCGAAAATAGGTTTGGCAAAATGCCACATCGGCGGCGGACATCGCTAGGCCGAGTTGCTTGCGAAGTTCGGCAGGGTCGCTGGTGTTGAAGCCATTCAAAACCGCGACATCGGCAGGAGCGGCCGGCTGGTGGCGTTCGCCGGATCCGGCCACGGGCACTTCGTGTGAATCCACCGGGTTGATCGCGTAGGATTTGATCGCATCGATTTCCGAAGGGGAAAGATTGCCGCGCAGGACGATCACCTTGGCTGAGGCAACCGTGGGTCGCGAACCGCCGGTGAGAATCTGGATGCATTGGGCTGCCGAGTCGGCGCGTTGATCGAACTGGCCCGGCAGGTACTCGATTGCGAACGCGTGTTCGTTGTTGGAAATCTCGAGCGAGGTGCTGGTGCGATCGACTTGCGGTTCGGAAAGAATCAGCTGGGTGGCGTCGCCGATGAGGTCTGCGCCGATGCCGTCGATTTCGTAGCGTTGGATGATGCGCAGGGATTCGAGGCCGGGGAGTGTGAGCGACTCCTTAAGATCGGCGAGCAAGTGGCGGGCCTCGATATCGTGGGGAGGAAATTTTTCGACAAAAACGCGGTGCATTGGCAGGAAGTGGTGATGCTAGGGCATGAGGGGGTGAGGGCAAGCCGAATGGGCTTTGACGCCGATGATCCGCGACAAAAAACGGGCCGGCGGAGCGAAGTCCACCGGCCCGGATAGGGATCAATTGCGAGCGGTCGCGTGAACGATCACTTGTGGAGGATTTTTGGCACCATTGGCGCGCGCAGGCGGTGGGACTGTGGGAAGTCCGAGCCGAGCAGCGGGCGGCAGTAGTTGAGGAAGTCCTCGGTGACGCCATTGGCATCGGCGTTGATGAAATTGTCGGGCATGTGGCGGGTTTTGCCGGCGACCTTTTCGATCGGCACGAGTTCGTAATCGACGCTGTAGTTGAGGACCGGGCGGCGGATCGCGATCGAGCCATCGACATTGTCCCACATGGCGTACTGGACTGCCTTTTCACCGACCTCGCGGGCTTCGTGGGCATCGCGGTCGGAACGGCATCCGATGAAGCAACGCTGAAGGTATCCGTAGGTGTCGGAGCGAACGCGCTTGAGCTTGAGGCCGTCCTTAATCGTCTGCGAGAGAAGATCGCCGAGGGCGCCGGTGCCGGAGAGTTGGAGGTTGCCGTGGGCATCGCGTTCTTCGCCCATCAGCTTGGTTATCATCGGATTGCCATCCTTGTCGGAGATTCCTTCCGAAACAGCGATCGTGCACATGCCAAACTTTGAGTAAACACGATCGACATCGGCGAGAAATTTCTCGGTATCGAAGGCGCGCTCCGGCACATAGACGAGGTGCGGACCATCGTCGTAGTACTTGCGGCCGAGGGCGGATGAGGCGGTTAGGAATCCGGCGTGACGACCCATCACGACGCCGATGTAAACGCCCTTGAGCGCACGGTTGTCGAGGTTGACGCCGGTGAATGCCTGCGCGACGAAACGGGCTGCGGAGCCGAAGCCCGGGCAGTGGTCGTTTTCCATCAGGTCGTTGTCGATCGTCTTAGGAATGTGGATCGCGCGCAGTTCGTAGTTTGCCTGCTGGGCTTGTTCGTTGACGATGCGGACGGTGTCGGAAGAATCATTGCCGCCGACATAGAAGAAGTAACGAATGTCGTGGGCCTGCATGACCTTGAACATGCGGGCGCAGTATTCCTCATCGGGCTTGTCGCGGGTCGAAAGGAGTCCCGAGGACGGCGTGTCGGCGACCTGCTCGAGGTTGTGGGTGGTCTCGCGGGTGAGATCGACAAAGTTTTCCTCGATGATTCCGCGCACACCGTGGACGGCACCGTAAATCGATGTGACCTGGCTGAATTTGCGGGCTTCGAGGGCGACGCCGACGACGCTTTGGTTGATGACGGGGGTGGGGCCGCCGCCTTGGGCGACGAGTACTTTTCCTTCTAAACGGCTCATGCGGCGCGAAGAATTAACGATCCGAGGGGAGATGCAAGTCCTGAAAATTCATTGCGACGAAATCGGCGGATCGTGGTTGAATGGGTGGGTCACACTACAATTTTATGAAAAAACCGTGGATGTTTGCTCTCTTGGCATTGGCGCTTGGCGCGATTGGTGGATTTATCACTGGGCAAAACATTCAGTCGGAGAAGGAAAAGGCGCGGTCATCGTCAAAGGAGCAGAACGCGGCCTCGGCTAAGGCGAAACAAGGGGCGCGTCATGAATCAGGCACCGCGCGCGAAACCAAGCGAGCGAAACGGCCAACGAGCATCAGTCAGATCAGCGGTACGCCGGGCAGCACTCAGCGGGTGCAGGCGATGCTGGATTTTTATGCGGATCTGAGTCCGTCGCAATTCGAGCGCGAGGCGGGCAAGTTGGATCAGTTGCCGATGAATGAGCGCCTGCTTGCGTCATTTTTGTTGTTCGGTCGATGGGCGGAGTTGGATCCGACGGCGGCGATGGGTTTTTCCGGTTCGATGGGTTTTGGCGGGATGTTTGTGAAACCGACGATCCTGCAAGGGTGGGCGAGCGTGGATCCTGCCGGGGCTGCGGCTTATCTGGCGGCGAATCCGCGTGAGTTTTCGATGATGGGCTACGGGGGTCCGGCAGGTGGGCGCGGTGGCGTGTCGATCATTGGCTCCGAATGGGCGCGGCAGAACCCTGCGGCGGCGATGGCATGGGCGAGTTCTTTGGGTGAGGGGCGCACGGAAGCGATCAGCGCGGTGGTGGGAGAGGTGGCGAAGTTGGATCCGGCCAAGGCATCGAAGATGCTGGCGGGGATGAGTGGTGAGGATTTCACCGAGGCGTTTCGAAGTGTGGCGAGAAGCTATGGTGCGAAAAATTTTGAAGAGGCGCAGTCATGGATCAAATCGCTTCCTGCCGGCCAGCAGGATGAGGCTTTGGCATCCGCGATTGGGGGTCTCTCGAGTGATGATGAGGCGGCGGCCGCTGCTTCGCAGGTGAAGCTCATGTCGCAAGGGGCAGCCAAGGATCGTGCGGTGGCGGAGGTGGTGGGGGACATTGCGCGCGATGATCCCAAGTACGCGGCGGAGTTTCTCCAAGACCAAGGTGGTGATGATGCCAAGCGCCTGAGCATGCGGGAGTTGATGTCATCGTGGGTGAACAAGGATGCGCCGAATGCCTTGGCATATGCCTTTGCGCTTGAGGCGGGAGATGTGCGGGACAGCGCCCTGCAGGCTTATGTCATGACCAACACCGCTGCGGATCCATCGCAGGTGATCTTGGTTGCGGAAAACATTCTGGACGAGGGTGAGCGGATCAGGTCGATGAGCATCGCGGCGACTCGGTGGATGCGTGAGGATGCGGCTGCGGCGAAAGTGTATGTCGAACAAAGCCAAATTTTGACGGAGGCTGACAAGAACCGCATCTTGAATGGTGGCGGATGGTTTGGCGGGCGCTTTGGGGGTCAACGAGGCGCTGGTGGTGGCGGTTCGCGCTGATGGGATTTTGATTTGCGGTGCGCTTGCATCTTGCTACCCGTGGGCATCCGCCAGTCATATTCCATCAAGGGTCTGGGTGCTTTGTCGGCGCTCGGTGCTGATCTGCCATCGCATCTTGATTCGATCGCGAACGGGGTCGTGCCATTTCGGCCGCTTGGGGATTTATTGGGAAATGATTGCGCTCACGCGGCTACGCCGGGGGCATGGATTGCGGATCGCGAATGCCTGACCAGTCGCAAATGGGGTCCGGCGACCATGGCGGCTTTGCATGCGGCGCGTGAGGCAATCGCCGAGGCGGCGTGGAGTGAAAGCGATCTGCGCGATGCCGCATTGGTGGTCGGCACGAGTCGCGGCAATGC
>JBEINR010000180.1:0-2180 GCA_040377995.1 Akkermansiaceae bacterium
CATGCAGGAGTTGGTGGTACCGAGGTCGATTCCGAGGATTTTGGACATGAGGTTGTTTTCCTTTCAAATTTGCCCATTCGGGCGTTGTGGTTCGGGCAAATTTTCGCATCCCGCGTGCCAGCATCGGGAAATTTTACGTAATACATTGAAGTTAAGTGACTTAAAAATTTTGCCGACAGCCCAACACGCGCTGGAGCCGCCCAATAGCGACAAAATGACGCATTTTTTGCGCGCCAAAGTGTCGCAGCGTCATGAAATGCGCGGCAGAAATTTTCCGACCTTGAAAGTTGGTGAATTCCCTTTCTAGGGTCTGTTCAGGGGTTATGCGCGTTCAAGCATCGAGATGGATTCCACGGGGTGAGCAGTTCCAGGCGGACGGCGACGCGTCCTCGGGGGGATTTCCGGCCGTGCTCGAGCAATTGGTACGTCAGCGGGGCCTGCCGTCAGGGGTCGATCTTGAGGGCTATCTGCGGCCGCGGCTGCGGGATTTGGCCGATCCGTTTTTGATTCCCGACATGCGACCGGCGGTCGAGCGGATCCTGCAGGCCGTGGATCGCGGGGAAAAAATCTGTATTTACGGTGACTACGATGTCGACGGCGTTTCCTCGATCACCCTCATGCGGCGGATCCTGATGGCCTATGGCTTGCGGCCGCGGCATTTCATTCCGAGGCGCGGGCCGGAAGGTTATGGCCTGAGCGATGCGGCGATCGCACGCTGCATGGCCGAGGGACCGAAGCCGGATTTGCTGATCACCGTCGACTGCGGAACGGTGTCGATTCCGCAGGTCGCGGAGCTGCGGGCGGCAGGGGTCGATGTGGTGATTGTCGATCATCACGAGCCGCTGCTCGACGGGCGGCCGGATTGCTGCGCTTTGGTCAACCCGAAGTGCGGCACGGAATTCACCTATCTCTGCGCGGCCGGCGTGGTGTTCAAACTGGGTCATGCCTTGCTGAAAACGCGTCAGACCGATCTCGATCTCAAGGAGCTCATCGATCTCGTGGCGGTGGCGACCATTTCCGACATCGTGCCGATGGTGGGGGAAAACCGTCTGCTGGTGCGTCACGGCTTGCAGCACTTGTCGCGCACGCTCAATCCCGGCCTGCGCGCGCTGCAGGAAGTGGCGGGGATCAGCGGGCTGACTACCTCGATGGATGTCGGTTTTCGCATCGGGCCGCGACTCAATGCCGCAGGGCGCATGGATGTGCCCGAGGACGCACTCGAGACACTCACCACCGATTGCCGCAGGCTCGCACGCGACCTCGCCTTGAAGCTCGATGATTACAATCGCGAGCGTCAGGCCTTTGAAAATCGCATCCGCACCGATGCCGTCGACATGCTCAACGAAGGCTTCGATCCGCAACGCGATCCGGTGATCGTGCTGGGCTCGCGCACCTGGCATCACGGCGTGGTGGGCATCGTCGCCTCCAGGCTCATGCGGCAGTATCACAAGCCGACCTTCATCATCGCGATCGACGAGGATGGCATCGGCAAGGGCTCGGGCCGCAGCATCGAAGGGGTTTCACTCGTCGAGGCCTTGCGTGCTTGCGATGACGACTTGCTCGCGGGCGGAGGTCACGCCATGGCGGCGGGCCTTTCGATCGAAGAAAATAAAATCGATTCGTTCCGAAAAAATTTCAGCGACTATGTGCTGCGTCACACCAGCGAGGAGCAACGCCAGCCGACGCTGATGTACGACATGGAACTTGGCTTTGATCAGTTGTCGCTCGACTTCATGGCCGACTACGACCTGCTGCAACCCTTCGGCAACGGCAACCCGCAACCGGTTTTCATTTCGCGGCGCGTGGGCCTGAGCCGTTCGCCGCAGCACATGAAAAACCATCACCTGCGCCTGATGCTGCGTCAGGGTTATCACGAACAGGATGCAGTCTTTTTCGGCGGCGGCGAACACCCCTTGCCCGACCCACCCTGGGACATCGCCTACACCATCGACCGCAACCACTTCCGCGGCCGCACGACCCTGCAACTCGTCATCCAAGCCGTCCGCGCAGCGGAGGAGTGCTGAGGTGAAGAGTTTTTAGTTATTTGTGATGGGTTATTGGGGAAGAGAATAAAAAAGCCGCTTCTTCAACGGGAGCGTGGGCGTCACGACCGTGTCTTTTGACTCACGCGCGCCGCCCGCGCGTTCGACCCTTCGGGCCACGTCACTCGCTGAGCGAGC
>JBEINR010000074.1:0-4612 GCA_040377995.1 Akkermansiaceae bacterium
GTGATTTCCCAACGCGGGCTGATGCGGACCATGTCGTGGTCGTGGAGCTCGCCCTCGATCACATAGCGGCGGTAGCGCTTTTCGATTTTGGTGACGAAGTCCGCTTCCTTGTCGTCGAGTTCGCGGCCGAGTTTTTCCTCGATGATGTCGAGGACCGGCGTGTCATCGAATTCGTTGGGCGACTCGGGCAGGTCCTCGCCGCGGTGCATGCGCTCCATCATCGTCGCGTACTGGCAGGCGCCGGAGACGATTTCGTCCTCGGCGGTGCAGGATCCGAACCAGCGGTTGCCTTGGAGGCGCAGGCTGGTGCGGAAGGTGCCGGTTTCGTCCTCGACGCGGCCTTGGATGAAGAGGTGGTTGCCGAAAATCTGGGTGACGGCGCCGTCTTTTTGCAGCATTTCACCTCGCTTCCGTGATTCTTCGGGGAAGCTGTTGAGAAAGTTGAGTGTGGCGCGGTCTGGATTCATTGCGGCTGGGTGATGAGGTCGTTTTCGGCTGAGCAGGGTGATCGGATGCGGCACCTCGGGTGCGCACCTCACGGGGGCGAGATTCTAACCCGTGATTTTTTGAGGAATCAATCAAAACATCAGGGATTCCGCCGCTTGGTTTGCGGCGGCCGATGGCCAGAGTACGGGGTCGGATGGTGACATGCATGGCGATGGCGCTTAGGCGGGGACGCTTTTCCAAAGCGTCCGCAGTGAATGAATCGGCGCCGGCATCGACATTGCATTCGCAGAGCGGACCTTTCGGAGAAAGGTCCCTGCCTGGGTTCCTGCTCGGCGTTGGATTGCGACTCTTAGGCAAAGTCGCTTTTCCAAAGCGGCCTCAATCGCGTGCAAGTTTCGGGCGACGCGGCCCGCTAAGCGCGTTGATGGTGATGCCGAGACCGGCGATCATGAAAAGCCCGGGAAACCAGATCGAGTAGCCGGGCGCGAGCGAGTCCGGCTTGAGGACGGCGAGCTCCGGGTTTTGCGGGTGAACGAAACACTCGGTGTTCATGCCCACGGGGAATTCCGCGAGGCGTTCTTCGGCGAGGTTGCGTTTATTGGTCCACGGGTTGCCGCGCAGGGTGGTTTTTTCGCCGAGGAGGCCTTGGCCTTGCCATTCGTAGCCGAAGCTGACGCTGTGGCGGTATTCGATGGGGGAATTTGGATCGTGGCGGCGTTCTTCGAGCTCGGACGCGAGGATGACGCATGGGACTTTCGGCCAATGCCACATTTCCTTCGCCCGCATGAAGCTGCGAGCCATGAGGAAAACGAAGAGTCCGCCGATGATGGCAAGCGAGAGTCCGATGAAGGCCATGAACCAGCGGCCGCCGCGGGTTTGGCGGGTGGGCACTTGATCGGGCGGGGTGGTCGACATGCCGGGCGCTTAGACGAGCTGTTTTTGCCAGCGGGAAATTTCCGCGTGGACATTGGTGACCGAGGGGGCGCCGGGGTTGGTGCGTGCGGCGAGGGCGCGTTCGACTGAGAAAACTTCCGCCGCGTCGGGTCCGTAGGCGGGGTCGATCGCCGCGAGATCGATCGCATCGAGCGGAGTTTTCGTTCGGATCGATTCCGCGACGGCCTTGCCGACGAGTTCGTGGGCTTGGCGGAAAGGTACACCTTTGCGGACCAGATAATCGGCGAGGTCGGTCGCCAGCAGCATCGGATCGGAAGCGGCGGCGCGGCATTTTTTCTCGTTCATTTCGAGGGCGGCGACCATCTCGGCATTGACCGCGAGCACGAGCTTGAGGGTGTCGACCGAATCAAAGAGCGGCGGTTTGTCCTCCTGCAGGTCGCGGTTGTAGGTGAGTGGCAGGCCTTTGAGATTGGTGAGGAGATTGAGCAGGTTGCCGATCAGGCGACCGGTCTTGCCGCGGGTGAGTTCACAGACATCGGGATTTTTTTTCTGCGGCATCAGCGACGAGCCGGTGGTGTGGGCGTCGGAGAGCTGGACGAAGGAAAATTCGGCCGTGCACCAGAGGATCAGGTCTTCGCTGAGACGCGAGAGGTGCGCGCCGCAGAGTGAGATCGTGAAAAGCAGCTCGGCGATGTAGTCGCGGTCGGCGATGGCATCCATCGAGTTGCGCGTGACGCCATCAAAGCCTAGCTCGGCGGCGATTGCTTGGCGGTCGAGATTGATCGTCGATCCAGCCAGTGCGCCTGAGCCGAGCGGGCAGATGTTGAGGCGCTTGCGGCAGTCGACGAGGCGGGATTTGTCGCGCTCGAGCATCTCGACATAGGCGAGAAAGTGGTGGCCGGCGGTGACCGGCTGACCGCGTTGGAGGTGCGTGTAGCCGGGCATCATCGAAGCGGCGAATTTCTCCGCGCGATCGAGCAGGGCGAGTTGCAGCTTGGTGGCGGCAGTGATGATTTCGCCGATCTGCGTGCGGCAATAGAGGCGGGTGTCGGTGGCGACTTGGTCGTTGCGCGAGCGGGCCGCGTGGAGCTTGGCGCCGGTCGGACCGATGCGGCGGGTGAGCTCCGCCTCGATGTTCATGTGGATGTCTTCGAGCGACGTCTTGAACTCGAATTTTCCGTCGAGGATTTCCTTTTCGATTTCCCTCAGGCCGCTCTCGATTTTTTGGAACTCATCGGCAGTGAGGAGTCCGGCATTTTGCTGCGCGCGCGCATGGGCGATCGAGCCGGCGATGTCGTGCGAAAATAGCCGCCAATCGTATGAAACCGATTCACCGAATTGTTGGACGAGCGAGGAGGTGTCTTGGGTGAAGCGGCCGTGCCACATGGTAAATGGATGGTTGGATGGAAAACTAGGCCCGGTCCAAATATGGCCGGCGCGGAGATTGGAGCGCAGTACAGCCTGAATTGAAACGAGAAAAGCCAGCAAAGCTCCTGTAAAAATCAACAAACTTGCCAGTCCGGGCCCGGAGAGCATCTGGTTGATACAAAAAACGCCAGTGTCACTTTTTTGTTCGAGCGAACATCTTTTTTCTTGCGCGGGGAGATTTTTGGTCCTAAGTTTCAAACATCACCCGACCCCAAACATCATGGCCGCCAAACAAACCGCAGAAGAATCCGCCCACGAAAAGCTCCAAGACGCCCGCAAGCGCAACCTCGACCTTGCGATCTCCCATATCCAAAAGGAATTCGGAGAAGCGGCCATCATGCGCCTCGGTGATGAAAGTCGCAGCGATGTGGATGTGATCCCGACCGGCAACCTGCTCATCGACCGCGCGCTTGGCGTGGGTGGCTTCCCCCGTGGCCGGATCGTCGAAGTCTTCGGCCCGGAATCATCCGGCAAAACCACGCTCACTCTCACCGCCATCGCCCAGGCTCAGAAACGCGGTGGCCTTGCGGCGTTCATCGATGTCGAGCACGCGCTCGATCCGCAATATGCCCGCAAACTTGGCGTCAACCTCGATGACCTGCTCGTTTCTCAGCCCTCTTCCGGCGAGGAGGCCCTGCAGATTTGCGAGGCACTCGTACGCTCGAATGCGATCGATGTGGTCGTGCTCGACTCGGTCGCCGCGTTGGTTACCAAGCAGGAACTTGATGGCGAGATCGGCGACTCGACCGTCGGCGCCCAAGCCCGCCTGATGAGTGCCGCGATGCGCAAACTTACGGCGCTGATTTCCAAAGCCAACACGGTCTGCATCTTCACCAACCAGATCCGCGAGAAAATCGGCGTGATGTTTGGCAACCCGGAAACCACTCCCG
The DNA here is from genome assembly GCA_040377995.1 of Akkermansiaceae bacterium. Taxonomy (GTDB): domain Bacteria; phylum Verrucomicrobiota; class Verrucomicrobiia; order Verrucomicrobiales; family Akkermansiaceae; genus Luteolibacter. The sequence continues at coordinate 3,660 of JBEINR010000074.1, forward strand.
GCGGCCGCGCGCTCAAGTTCTTTTCTTCGGTGCGTGTCGACATCCGCCGCATCGGTCAGATCAAGGCCACCGACGGCACCGTCACCGGCAATCGCACGAAGATCAAGGTCGTGAAAAACAAGGTCGCACCGCCCTTCACCGAAGCGGAGTTCGACATCATGTACAACGAAGGCATCTCCTCGACCGGTTCGCTGCTCGACCTCGCCCTCGAACTCGAGATCGTCCAGAAGCGCGGCTCATGGTTCTCTTACAACGGCAATCAACTCGCCCAAGGCCGCGATGCCGCCAAGGAGCTTCTCAAGGGAGATCCCGCGCTCTACGAAGATATCGCGACCAAGGTCAACGAAGCCCTCGAATCGAAAAAGAAGAAATAGCATAAGGAATATGGAGGGATTGCGGGATGATAAAAAGGCGGCATCTGGTATAAGCATCCTTACACCGTACCGGTAGGGCGACGCGGCCTCGCGACGCCGATGCCATTGGGCAGGGACCTTTGTGCCAAAGGTCCGGCTGATGCATGGTCGCGGAAGATGCCTCTTCACAGGAGCGTGGCATCCTGCCCGCATTGGCGTCTGCGGATCTGGTGTCGGTGCTGCGAGTTGGCATCACCCTACCAAGAGCGCTGCCAGGACGTCCTTGGTGTGGGACGCTCCAAGGACCGGGACGACCTGGATCATGATGATCCAGGCGCGATGAAGATTAGCCCTTCGGGCCTTCTTCAAGGCGGAGGTGTGCATCAAACATGCAAGGCCCCACACTGTAGACCAATAAGACAGAGAGCGGGTGAAATGCGTAGGCGTCGAGCGAGACAACCACACACAACGTTGCAACTGAATCTTTTACGCCTTGATCCCTAGTGCGCCGTTTTGCTAGTTTGTGTGCGTTTGGTTTTGTTAAGACTGAGTCAGTTCTATGATGCGCCGCAGCTTCTCAGGTCCTTTCGTCCAAACAAA
>JBEINR010000027.1:0-7631 GCA_040377995.1 Akkermansiaceae bacterium
CAACGCACAACTCAACGAGCGGCGACCAGATCATAGCCGCGCCAGTCGCCGATGGCCACTTCGGCGAAACTGCCAACTGGGATCGACTCATCGACCATCACCGACCCATCGATCTCCGGCGCGTCCCATTGGGTGCGGCCGACGCCGGGTTGCTCGACGAGCACGCGGACATTTTTGCCGACCTGTGCCTGGTTCGTTTCGCTGGCAATCCGCTGGAGCTCGGCCATCGCGCGCGACCAACGGCTTTTGCGCGTCGCGTGGTGCAGGTGGCCATCCATCTTGTAAGCACGCGTGCCTTCTTCTTTCGAGTATTGGAACACGCCGGCACGCTCGAACCGGAACTCGCGGATGAACTCGAGCAACTCATTGAAGTCCTCCTCGGTTTCACCCGGAAAACCTACGATGAACGTAGTACGAATGCCGAGACCCGGGATGCCGGCGCGCATGCGGCGCAGCAGGTCGCGGATGTAGTCGCCACTCGTCACGCGCTTCATCGCGGTGAGCATGCGGTCGGAAATGTGCTGCAACGGGATGTCGACATACTTCGCGACCTTGTCGCACTCGGCGATGGTCTGGATCAACTCGTCCGACCAATGCGCCGGGTGGGTGTAAAGCAGTCGCACCCAGAAGTCGCCTTCGATGCGGTTGATCTCGCGCAGCAAGGTGCAGAGAGAGTTGCCCTTGCTCGAATCCACCGGCGAGCTCGGCTTCGGCCGCTCGCCTTCCCATTGGTCCATGCCGAAATAAGTGGTGTCCTGCGAGATGAGGTTGATCTCTTTGACGCCGGATTTCACCAGTGCTTCGACTTCCTTGACGACCGACTCCTGGGTGCGCGAGCGGTGACGGCCGCGGATCTGCGGGATGATGCAGAAAGTGCAGGTGTGGTTGCAGCCCTCGGCGATTTTCACATACGCGTAGTGGTCGGGCGTGAGGCGGAAGCGCGGTGTGGTGTAGTCCGGCACATACTTCGGCTTGAGCGTCACGAAATCGCGCGGATCGTCGGTCGCAGCCGGCCCTTCGGTTTTTTCCACCTCGGTGGAGTTCTGCTTGCCGAGCAGATTCTCGATGATCGGCGCGACCTTGGTGATTTGATCAAGACCGATGAAGGCATCGACCTCGGGCATGATGCCGGGAAGCTCGGTGGCGAAACGCTGCGATAAGCATCCGGCGACGATGATCTTTTGGCGCTCTCGATCAGGGTCGTCCTTGCGGGCATTGACCGCACCAAAGACGGCATCGATCGATTCCTGCTTGGCCATGTCGATGAACGAACAGGTGTTGACGATCAAGACATCAGCCAATTCCGGATCCGGCGTGAGCGCCATGCCCGCCTCGGCGAGGTGGCCGATCATGACTTCGGAATCGATCAGGTTTTTGGCGCAGCCAAGGGAAATGAGACCAACGGTGGTGGACATGAATGAAATGGAAAAATGAAAGGTGCGGACCGGATGCCGCGGGATCAGGGCGGCGGGAGAATCAATTCGTCGCCGGGCTTGGGATCGATGCGGCCGATGCCCGGAAGCTGGTCGGCAACGCCACCCTCGGGAGTGACGTCCGAAACGGTGAACTGGCCGAGGATGCCGGTTTTGCGGCGCAGCGCGAGCACCGTGCCGTTTTGGACCTGCTCGGGCATCAAAATGTCGAAGGTGATGAATCCGCTCTCCGCCACATGCTCTCTGACGCGGCCGATCAGCAAGGCCCCACCGATGAGGCGGGCGCGACGCAATTCGCTGTCGCCCTTTTCGAGATCGCGCTGGCTGAGCAGGCCTTCTTCGTCTTGTGCGAGTTTGGCGTCGCTGGCAGTTTTTTCCGTTTGGACTTTCTCGGCCTCGATCTGCGCAAGCCTCGCCTTGTTCAACTCGACCTCGGCCTTCATCGCCTCGATCTGCGCGGCATTGGATTCGGGCGTGGCTGTTGCCGGTGCACTTGACTTGAGCTGTTGAAGCTGGCGCTCCAGCTGAAGCTTGTCCTGCTCCTGACGCAGTTCGGTCACCTGCTTCTTGAGGCGGGCGAGCTCATCGGGCGAGGCATTCTCAACACCGCGGCGCATGCCCTGCCACGACACCGCGAGTGCGCCGAGCAAGAGCGCAACCGTCGCGCCAAGAAGGAGTTTCATCGTATCCACGCGGGGGAGATTGGACGGAATGCGGGCGGATGTCAACGCGGCGAACACCGCGCGGCGCGGGCGCCGGTGAGCGACAAACACACCCCGAAAATCCAATATCCACTTGCGGGCCAAAAATTTTGCGTTAATAAAAAAGCCGATGAAAGTCACCCTTTTGATTGCCCTTGCCGCCAGCTCGATTCTTTTCACCTCCTGCAACACCTTCATCGGTCTTGGCCGCGACATGCGGATCGCCGGCGAGGGCATGGAGAAAGCCGCCAACAAGGGCAGCGGCGGAAGCTCCGAAGACACCTCGGGCGCTCCGGTTTATTGATCGATTCCACTTAAAGGAGCATCGATCTGCTCAGTAGCCCCGCCAAAAGGCGAGGGCGCAAATGACAATCGCGACGCCGTAGGCAAGCCCGCCCAGGACCATCGCGTTCCAGCGTTTGCTTTCGGCGGTGATCCAGTTGACCGCATCGCGAAACAGGTAGGGCATGCCGACCCAGAAAAGCGAAGCGGTGAGCAATCCGTAGGCGTAGATCGGCACCAGCAGGCGCGTGGCTGGGTCTTTGAGAAAAGCCGATTCCAGCAAAGGCGCCGCAGCCAGCAGGCCAAGCACACCGAGCGCTCGCACCGCAAGGAAGTCCCGCACGCTGATGACTACTAGGACCATCGTAATTGGAATGAGAATGCGCAGCAGGGGCTTGGCATTGTTGAATTCGCCAAGGTCCATCGCTAAGGCACCGAGGGTGCCCATGCTGGCCGGCGCGATCAGAAGCCAGAACCACGCGAGACCAAGACCTAGCAGGATCTGCCCAAGCACGGCATTGCGCGGGAAGCTTTTCAGAAAACCCTGCGCCAACTGCGGGCGGGCGAGCATGAACACATGAGCCGCGATCAAAGCACAACCAAGGATCAGCCCCACAGTGAAGAGGGAAAGGCGCTCGTAGGGGTGCATCGCATCCATGTGCCACTGGAATTAGCCGGCAGGCAGCGATTCATCAAGCGCCATTTGGAGAAGAAGTTTCAAGGTTCAAGAATGCATCGGGAGCTTTAGCGACCCGCAATGAAAGCGAAGCCAAACTGGCATGGCCGGAGCAAAGTGGAGGCAATTCAGTTTCAAGAAAAGCCGAGGCTCCAGAAGAAGCCACTTCTTTTTCGCTCCACCTTATGCTGCGACTTCCTTCTCTTTCCCAATATCACATTCCCAATCTCCAATGTCCGTTCACAGCCCCTTTTGCTTCAAGAACGGCACGAGTTCATCGACACCGAAGTCGGCAAGGACCTCACCATGCCAATCCATGGTGGGTGCTTTTGACTGACCCGAAAGCGCCACCATTTCGCGCATCGCCTCGGGGTTGCCAGAGACGATCACAATGCGTGTTTCAATGCCCTTGCGCGCGAGGCAGTCGACAACTTCGTCGCACCACGGGCAGCCCGGCTTGATGTAGAGAATGGGAAGGTTCATGGTTGGAGGAGTTTCAAGTTTTCCGTGTTTAGGTTCAAGTGAATAGAGAAAAAATGGCTGTTTGTGACTGGCAAATCGAACATGGAAAAGGAAAGCGGAAGACGAGGCCGGCGGCTCTGTTTTGAAAAATCGGCATCTTCCCGCAAACAATTATCTAATAACTTCTCTCACCCCTCGCCTGCATCCTTGCCACTCGTTTTCCAAATCTCCAAAGTCCCGGGCATGACCGAATCCGCAAGCACTCCGATGATGGCCCAGTACATGGCCATGCGGAAGTCGCTGCCGGCGGATGTGATTCTCTTCTACCGTCTCGGGGATTTTTACGAAATGTTCTTCGGGGATGCGAAGAGCGCCGCACCGATATTGAATGTCGCGCTCACCAAACGCGGTGGCACTCCGATGTGCGGCGTGCCTTATCATGCGGCGCAGGCCTACATCGCGCGCCTGCTCAAGGCCGGCAAGCGCGTGGCGATCGCCGAGCAAACATCCAACCCGAAGCCAGGCAAACTCGTCGAACGCGAAATCGCGCGCATCCTCTCACCAGGGTCGATCGACGACCTCACCTTGCTCGATGACGAACGTCCAAACTATCTCGCGGCAGTTTTCAGTCATGGGAAATCATGCGGCTTGGCATTGATCGACCACACAACCGGTGAATTCACGCTCTGCGAATTTACCGAGATCAACCAGCTCACCGACGAGCTCGCGCGCGTTTCTCCTTCGGAGTTGCTAATCCCCGATCATCAAACTTCGCAATTCGGCAGCTTGCCGAATGCGATTGCCTACGATGGCTACACCTTCCTTGCCGAGCATGCCTCGCGCATGCTCAAGGATCACTTCGCCGTGCATTCGCTCGATGGATTCGGCTGCGCCGAAATGCCTGCGGCCGCCGGAGCCGCGGGCGCAACGCTGCATTATCTCATTCACCAGCTGCGCCGACCCTGCGAACATTTGCGCCATCCGCGCGTGCGCGAAAACTCCGCACATGTGCTCATCGATGCCGCATCGCAACGCAACCTCGACCTCGTCGACTCGCGCTCGGGCCGCCAACACACGCTGCTCGGTGTGCTCGATCGCACCGCCACTCCCATGGGTGCCCGCCTGCTGCGCGATTGGATCCTGCATCCGCTGCGCGACATCGCGACGCTCACCGCACGACAGGACATGATCGCCGCGTTTTTGGCAGAGCCCTTTCTGCTCGCGAAATGCCGCGACTCGCTCAAGGGCATTCGCGACATCGAGCGCACCACCTCGCGGCTCTCCCAAGGCTCAGGCAATGCGCGCGACCTGCAATCGCTCGGCATCTCGCTCACGCATGTCCCGACGCTGAAAGAAGACCTCGTTTCGCTGTGCGGATCCGATCTTGCGCTTGCCGCGCAGCTCCACGATTTTTCCGATCTCACCACGCTGCTCGCATCCGCTCTCGCCGATGAGCCACCTGCCAATTTGCGCGATGGCGGCATCATCCGCGACGGATGGTCGCCGGAGCTCGACGAACTCCGCAACGCTTCGCGCGGCGGCAAGGACTGGATCGCACGCCTGCAGGAAGACGAACGCAAACGCACCGGCATCGATTCGCTCAAGATCAAGTTCAACAATGTCTTTGGCTACTTCATCGAAATCACCACCAGCCACCTCGCCAAGGTGCCGGATGATTACACGCGCAAGCAAACGATGGCGAATGCCGAGCGCTACATCACCCCCGCGCTCAAGGAGATGGAAAACAAAGTGCTCGGCGCCGAAGAACGATCCAAACAACTCGAAGCCGAGCTCTTCGCGCAACTGCGCTCGAAGGTGGTGACTCATCTCCCGCGCATCCAAGAAACCGCCGCCGCGGTCGCGGAAATCGATGTGCTCTGCGCGCTCGCCGAAGTCGCACAAGTCCACCGTCACTGCCGCCCGCAACTTGATACGTCCAATGCGCTCTCGATCAGCAATGGCCGCCACCCGGTGCTCGAACAAACCCTCACCGACGCGAAGTTTGTGCCAAACGACACCGAACTCGACCCAGAAAGCTCGCGCCTGCAAATCCTCACCGGCCCAAACATGGCGGGTAAATCGACCTACATCCGCCAGGTCGCACTCATCGCCGTGATGGCACAAATCGGCGCGTTCGTGCCGGCCGATGCAACTACGATGGGCCTAGTAGATCGGATCTTCTGCCGCGTCGGCGCGTCCGATGACCCATCGCGCGGTCAATCGACCTTCATGGTCGAGATGAGCGAAACAGCGCTGATTTTGAATCATGCCACCGACCGCTCGCTGGTGATCCTCGACGAAATCGGCCGTGGCACGGCGACCTTCGACGGGCTCTCGATCGCATGGGCGGTCGCCGAGCACCTGCATGATGCCATTGGCTGTCGCACGCTGTTTGCAACGCACTATCACGAGCTCACCGACCTGGCCAACACCAAGGCCGCGGTGGCCAACTGCAATGTCGCGGTGCGCGAGTGGAACGAAGAAATCATTTTCCTGCACAAAATCCTACCCGGTGCGGCCGACAAATCCTACGGCATCCAAGTCGCACGCCTCGCCGGCTTGCCCAAGCCGGTGGTCGAACGCGCGAAGTCGATCCTCTCACACCTCGAGCTCAACTCGACCAAACCCGAGGCGAAGAAACAGGGGCCCAAGGCGAAAAACATGGTTCAGGACCAAGATAACCTCCCCAAACCCAATCCGCCGCAGATGGACCTCTTTGCGGATTTCTAGGATTGCAGGATTGATCCTGCTCGCTTGCTTCAGTGCCCATGAGCCCAAATCCGAAGGCCTGCTCGACTCAAGCCATGTGCGTTTATTCGCTCGGCGAGTGCGCGAACTCACTTGTGATGAACGGCATCTTCGCTTTCGCCATGCTGTTTTACACGAAAGCGCTGGGTCTTGATCCAAAGTGGGCGGGACTGATCATGTCACTCGCCGTGTTTGTGGAAGCTTTCACCGAGCCCATCATGGGGCAGATCAGCGACAACACCCGCAGCTCCTGGGGACGCCGGCACCCGTATATGCTGGCAGGCGGCCTGCTGATGGCGATTTGTTCCTATCTTATTTGGACGGTTCCGGCGTTTTGTCGTGGCAGCCAGATGGCAGTTTTCTTTTACCTCGTTTTTGTGAACCTGCTGCTGCGTGCCGGACTGACGATGTTCTTCATCCCTTATCTGGCTCTCGGCTTTGAAATGTGCGGGGATTATCATGGCCGCTCCCGTCTCCAGGGCATCCGCCAAATATTCAACATGGCCGCCAATTTCGCGGGTCCGGCGATGGCATGGGTTTTCTTCTTCGGCGGGAAAGGCAACCTCCAGGCCACCACCATAGAGGCCAACTACAAACACATGGGTGGTACCTTCGCCACCGCCACCGCGGTTTTTGTGGTCCTTGTGGTGATCTTCACTTTCCGCTGGCACAAAGATACCCGCGACTCTCCCCGAAATTCCCAACATGGGTGGATGAAGGAGTTCTTGATAGCGATGAAAGAAATTCTCAATGACCCGAATCCCCGCTGGGTGTTCGCCTTCATCTTCATCCTCACCGCAGGGATGGTTCTTGTCGGCTCGCTGCAGTTGTTCGTTTACGATGATTTCATGAAATTCCCCTCGTGGCAGAAATCCATCGCCCACGGTAGTACGATGATAGGCATGGCTCTCGGCGCGCTGCTTTCGATAAGGCTAACCCGGCGTTTTGACAAAAAGGGTGCGGTCATTATCGGCGGAGCCATCAGCATAACCGGCAACATGATGCTCGCCGCGCTCTTTCTAACAGGCAGTGTCGGGCCGGACGCCACCTTCACCTGCGGGGGCGTCAACGTGCCGTCCGCTTTGATTCTCTTCGTCGTGTTTCACTCCTGCTACTGGTTCGGCTGCGGCATCATGCTGCCTGTTTCAACTGCGATGATAGCGGATGTCAGCGAGGCGCGTCGTCTGCAAACGGGAGAGGTCAAATACGGCGGCTATTCATCCGTGTTCAGTCTAACCATGCGACTGGCGATGTCCTTCAGCCTGATCCTTTCCGGTTGGTGCCTGAGTGGAATCGGCTACAAGGTGCCTGTGAATGGCCAGGCCGTTA
>JBEINR010000191.1:0-2097 GCA_040377995.1 Akkermansiaceae bacterium
ATCGTTCACTCGCACGCGGTCAAAAACACGGCAGAGGGCCTCAACGATTTCGATGGCTCGGGTCATCAGTATTTCCACGCGGGAGAGCGTGGTGATCATCCGTCTTGGGACTCCAAGTGCTTTGATTATGGTCGGCCGGAGGTGCGGCATTTTCTGTTATCCAACATTCGCTATTGGCTCGAGGAATTCCGCTTCGATGGGTTCCGCTTCGATGGGGTCACCTCGATGCTCTATCACTCGCGTGGCAATCGAGCATTTGGATCCTACGATGATTACTTCAGCGACGATGCCGATGAGGATGCGATCCTTTACCTCCAGCTTGCCACGCGGCTTGCGCGCGAGTTGAGGCCCGATGCCTTGCTCGTCGCCGAGGACATGTCGGGTATGCCGGGGCTGTGCCGGCCGATCGATGAGGGTGGCGTCGGCTTCACGCACCGGTTGGCGATGGGCATTCCCGATTATTGGATCAAGCTGCTCAAGCACCGCCGCGATGAGGACTGGGATCTTGGCGAATTGTGGGGAGTGCTCGCCAATCGCAGGCCGGGCGAGGCAAACATCGCCTATGCCGAGAGCCACGACCAAGCACTCGTTGGCGACAAGACGCTGGCATTTCGCCTGATGGATCAAGAAATGTACTGGCACATGGCACTCGATGATCCACATCCGGTCATCGAACGAGGCATCGCGTTGCACAAGATGCTCCGGCTCTTCACGCTGGCGATCGGCGGCGAGGGTTGGCTCAATTTCATGGGCAATGAGTTTGGTCATCCTGAGTGGCTGGATTTCCCGCGCGAGGGTAATGGTTGGTCGTATCACTATTGCCGCCGCCAGTGGTCTTTGGTCGACGATCCATCCTTGAAATATCGCTGGCTCGCGGATTTCGACCGCGATCTCATGCGGCTCGCGAATCGCACGCAACTGCTCGAGTCCGCCCCCGCGCAGTGTTTGCACATCGATCACGCGAAAAAAATCCTCATCGCCGAGCGGGCGAGCCTGATTTTCGTCTTCAACTTCTCGGTCAGCGAATCGCCGTTTGGATATCCGGTGAATGTCGGCGCGGGCGATTTGCACGAGTTGGTGCTTGATGCCGACATCGGTGGTTTTGGCGGTCACGGACGACTTGATCCGCCGGTCGATTTCCCCGCCGATGATGAAGGCATCATGCGCGTGTACAGCCCATCGCGATCAGCGCAAGTCTATGCGAAAAGGGGGGGGACTTTTCTCCGAAAGTTCCGCTGCGAATGAAGAGCTAGAGAACGGCGAATGAACAAAGTGTGCGTGGACATTCTGCCCGCTTTGGCATCCGCGGCGATGATTACGGCGCTGCGGGGCCACATCGTCCCGCCGATGCGAAGGCGCTTATTTCATTTCCTGCAGTGGCGGCTTGCCTTCATTGAGCGCCAGCCATCCACGGGCGATGCGATAGATCGCCCAGATGGCGAGAATGAGAAATCCGATGATCCATGTGGCGAAGCCGACGAGCACGATCATGAGAACGAGCGAAACCATGCCAACGAGGCAGGCCCATAAGAGCGAGTACCAAAAGGTCTGGATTTGCCACTTGAAGTGTGGCTCGAGCCATGTGCCCCGCGCTTCGGAGCGTTTCACATAGTTGATAATGACCGCAACGATCGATGGCCACCCGAAGAGGAAGCTGCCAATCACCGTCGCGGCACCAAAGGCGCCAAGCACGAGGCTCACCGCATGCAACGCGTAAACCAAGTGAGTGGCCTGCACGAGGCCTTGCGAGGGAGGGTGCGTGTCGTTCATTGGCTGTATATTTATCATGCCTTCCTTTGCGATGGGTTCAAGCAAATCCGAAGATCTTCACAACCAAGCCGGTTGGTGAACCAGGTGATGCTGATCGCGATCGCGTGGTTGATAGTGATATCGACGAACATGCCGACGACGGCGGGGACGAGGGCGCGGTGGGCGGGGCACATACAATTTTCCCATACAATTTCCCAGACAAATTGTAGAGATTCTCCTTGCCGTTGGGGATAGCCGTGGTTATTGGTGGGGCATGAGCAGCAAGCGATGGTTAGCGCCGTGGAAGGATTCGGCGGAAAAGCCGGCGATTTACCATTGCATCAGCCG
>JBEINR010000194.1:0-2043 GCA_040377995.1 Akkermansiaceae bacterium
CGAAGCCGTGGCCGCGTTGTGTGGTTGGTCGCTGAGGCTTTCGTGCAGCCATGTCCAAGCAACGCGGTAGGAGACCGTCTCTTCCAGCGCCGCACCGCGCACGGCAAACTCGGTGCCTTGGGTGCGTGTCTCGCCGGCGAGGTTGACCGGTGGTGTCGGGAATGACTGGATCTGGTCTTGAATGTGGTTTTCAAACCAGGTCGCTTCAAACTGATGGGCAAGGATCTTGTGCGTGATGCCGATGTCCCAACCGGTGGCGGACTCCGCCTCGAGGTTGGGATTGCCCACGCCAAATGACGAGCCAAAGAGGTCGAGATAGGTTGGCGACCGGAAAGAAGTGCCGATGCCGCCGCGAATCGAGGTCGATGGCACCAGCTCCTGAATCGCGCCAAGCCGCCAAGTCAGCTCGTCGCCATAAGCTTCATAGTCCTCCCAACGCAGCGCCGCGGTGGCGGTCAGCTTGTCGGTCGCATCCCATTCGAGCGCGGAGTGAACGCCGAAGCGATCGCGCTCCTCATCCGCGCCGATGGTGCTCTCGTAGCTGCTGCGATGGCCATAGGCGCCGGCGAGCAGGCGGACATCGTCCGAGAGTTTGAGCTCTTGATCGGTCGAGATGCTGGCATCGCGTAGGTCGCTGCCGTAATTGCCGAATGACGAATCGCTGTCGTAAAACTCCTGATGGTAACCGGCGAGAAAGCGCCCGGTCCAGACATCGGAAAATTTTCCCGTGGCGTAAAGCGTCGTGAGCGATGCGTCGAGATGATCGTCCGAATTTCCAAGATTTTCGTAATACGAATCGTTGGCGCGAAAGGTCGTGCCGAGCGTCCAGACCGGGTCGACCTGGCCCTCGACGCGCAGCGCGGCCGAGCTTTGATCGAAGTGCTGGTTTGGCGCGTCGTTGTCGGTTTGCTCATAACTACTACTAAGATAGTAATTCATTTTCCCGACTTCCCCGCCCGCTTTCGCACGACCGGAAAACGAGTTGAAAGATCCGGCTTCGATAGTGGCCGAGCCGTTCGGCTCACCGGACCCGCGAGGGGTTTCCATCCAGAGCACGCCGCCGATCGACTCGCCGCCGTAGATCGCGCCCTGTGGGCCGCGCAGGATCTCGAGCTTGCCGATGTCGGTGGTGCGCGCCGCCGATAGGATGTTGCCGAGCGGCGTCGAGGAATCACTCAAGCGCATGCCGTCGATGACGATCTGCGAATAGTTGGTGGTCGTGCCGCGGATGAAGATCGATCCGAGCGCGCCGGTTTCACCCCCGGTCGAGGTCGAGATCACGCCCGGTGCCGCGTTGAGCGCGTCGCGAAGTTGCAGGATGCCGCTTGTTTCGAGTTGCTCGGGGTCGAGGCTGGTGACACTCGAGGTCACCGTTGAAGCCTCGCGTGGGACGCGCAGGGCCGAAACGATGAGCGAATCGAGTTCGGTTTTTTCTTTGTTGGGTGTTTCGGCAAAAGCCGATTGGACGGGTAGCAGGCAAAGGCCTGCGAGGGCCGGTCGGAGCAAGCTCCGCCGGATGGCAGTTGGTATCATTTTCTCTTCTATGTTTGCTATGTTTCCGCACGAAGAGAGGGCCGCGCGGAAAAAAATTCCTGCGGCCTCTCTCGTCGATCCCCTTTCGCGGAGGACCACTGAATCCGCCTGCCGCGGTGGCGACGGGCGGTTGACGAGCTACAAGGGTGCAAGTATTCGGGCTCCCGGCTTCATGCCTCATCCCCGTCTTCACCGCCCTTGCGGACGATTGACATGGTGGGGACTCGTATCCGGATACCGCAGCGCGACTGCTCCGGGTTCTCACCGGATTCCATGACGCCCATGTGGTTGGTCGCGGGGAGACTGGGAGCGAGCGTTGGAGGCATCAAGGAAAAACCCGGCCGAAGGCACCCACGAATCGGTAAAAAAACAGGCCATTCATGCGCGCGGGGCCGCTTTTCGGCGGGCTTGCTTTGACCCGTGCTTCGATTACAATCCGCCACACTCATGAAGCGTGCTATCCGATATGCTGCGGGATTTTTGCTCACCGCGTCGCTTGCCCACGGCGAA
>JBEINR010000117.1:0-3193 GCA_040377995.1 Akkermansiaceae bacterium
CGGCTCAAGGTCTTTTGGAAAGAAATCACGCGCCCGCAGGCTGACAAACAAATCGCGTGGTTCGACGATCGCCGCCGTCGCGGGCTCTATCATTTTCCCGAGATCCATCGCAGCGACCTGATGCGGACCTTTCGCAAGCTCAGCGCGAAAACACCGCGCCTCGGCTGTCGCACGATGGACATCATGCATGTCGCCTGCGCCTTGGAAATTGAGGCAGTGGAGTTTATCACCTTTGATGCGCGGCAAGCGGCACTTGCTGAAAGCTCGGGACTAAGAACATTTTGCTCAAATGGGTAGGCGGATTCATTGGCTGTTTTAGCTTTGGAGCGGGACGCTCCAAAGACGGCCTGGAGCAAGATGCTCCAGCCACATGAAGAAGAGGCTTCTTCCTCTTCCCCAATAACTTATAACAAATAACCTCTAACTCTTTCTGCCTTCCACTGCTCACCTCAATCCGCGCAGCAGCAGCTCGGCGTTGGTCTTGGTCGCGCGGAGGTTGGTGAGCAGGCTTTCGATGGCATCGCCGATCGGTTGTTGGGCGAGTTGGCGGCGGATGTCGACGACCTTGAGGAACTCGTCGGGATGATAAAGGCGGTCGTCGTTGCGGGTGCCGGATTGCGGGATGTGAATGGCGGGGAAGACGCGGCGTTCGGCGAGTTCGCGATCGAGGCGCACTTCCATGTTGCCGGTGCCTTTGAATTCTTCGAACACGACATCATCGAGGCGGCTCTCGGTTTCGACGAGTGCGGTGGCGAGGATGGTGAGGGATCCGCCTTCTTCGACATTGCGTGCGGTGCCGAAAAACTTGCGGGATTTTTGCAATGCCACCGGGCTCACGCCGCCCGATCCGATCGGGCCACCTTGCATCGCCGAGTTGTGGCCGCGCGCGAGGCGGGTGAGGCTATCGAGCAGAAGGATCACATCCTTGCCGAGTTCGACGCGGCGTTTCGCACGCTCGAGCACGAGGTCGGCGACCTGCGCGTGGCGGCGTGGCGATTCATCGAAGGTCGAGGCAAAGACTTGCGCGCCGACAGTTTCCTCGAAGTCGGTGACTTCCTCGGGGCGCTCGTCGAGCAGCAGGATGATGAGTTCCGCTTCGGGATGGTTGTGGCGAATCGCGCGGGCGATTTGCTTGAGCAAAATCGTTTTGCCACCGCGCGGCGGTGCGACGATGAGACCGCGCTGACCCTTGCCAAGTGGAGCGATCAGATCGATCACGCGCACACCGAGGAAGTCATTTCCTTCGCCTTCGAGGTGGATGCGTTGATCGGGAAACAACGGTGTGAGGCGATCGAAATCTTTCGGCACTTGATAGTCGGCGATCGGGATGCCTTCGACTTCGATCACTTCGAAGGCCGAGAGGTACTTGTCGCGTTCGCGCGGCGGACGTACGCGGACCTTTACCATTTGGCCGATACGCAGGCCGTGGTCGCGCACGAGGTGGTTGCCGAGGTGGATGTCATCCGGCCCGGGGCGGAAGCTGCGGCTTGGATCGCGCAGCATGGCGAAGTTGTCCTTCGTTTGCTCGAGCACGCCTTCGCAGACGAGGCCCGCGCCTTCGCGGCCGTAGAAACTCAGAAGCTCATAGATCAGCTGGCTTTTCGGAATGCCGCCTTGGATGCGGGCAGGCACGGCCTCGGCCATCGACTGGAGTTCGGACAGCGGCTTGTGGCGAAATTGGTTGATGTCGATCGAGGCCGGCGCGTCGAGCACAGCGCTTTGCGGGGCCGCATCGGTGGCGGCTTCGGGATCGTGGGAGGGATTCATGAGAATGGATTGGCAGAAACGGCGGATTTGGGAACGCAGCACGGCGGGCGGGCCTTCGTTCCAGAAAACGACATCCGCGCGGGACATTTTTTCCTGAACCGGAAGCTGGGCGGCGAGGATGGCATCCATGAGCGCGTCATCGAAACCACCGCGAGCCCTGAGGCGTTGGATTTGCGTGGAGCGGGAGGATGCGACCACCAGCACTTGGTTTTGGCCGAAGTCGAAGCCCTTTTCAAAGAACAAGGGCACATCCGCGACAAAGCACTCCGCCCCATCCATAGCGGCTTTTTCGAGGGAATCAAGACATTCCTGCCTTACCCGCGGATGGAGGATCGCCTCGAGCCTGGCCCGCGCCGCCTCGTCGGCAAAGACCCGCCCGCGCAGGAAATGACGGTCTATGCGGCCGGATTCATCGAGCGCGCCATCGCCAAAGGCCTCGGCAATGAGCGCCGCCACCTCGGGCACCGACTCGAGCAGGCGGTGGACCGCCGCGTCGGAATCGAAGATCACCAGCGAGGGCAAGTACTCGCGCAACAGCCGGCACACGGTCGATTTCCCGGAGGCAATTCCTCCCGTCAAGGCCATCACTCGCATCGGATGAAGCATCACGCCGGAAATGGCGCGGAATCAAGCATGGAAAAGGGGGATGAGCCACGCGAGAAGTGGCAGCTCTCATTCTTTATGCCTGATGATTGATTTGCCTTCTAAAATCTCCAGACTCCGTGCAGACACTCTGCGTGGCATGATTCATGTCCGCATTTAAATAGCCTCCCAAAAAAGCAAATTCCCAGCAAGCATCCACCATCATGACCAGTGACATCGAAATCGCCCGCGCCGCCACCCTGCGACCGATCACTGAAATTGCTGCGGGTGTAGGGCTGGGGCCCGACGCGATCGAACCTTATGGTCATCATATCGCCAAACTGTCTGCCAGCGGACTTGCCGCGCTGACCGATCGCCCTCGCGGCAAGCTAGTGCTGGTCACCGCGATCAACCCCACTCCCGCAGGCGAAGGCAAAACCACCACAACGATCGGGCTAGGCGATGCGCTGAACCATATCGGCCGCAAGGCGGTGATCGCACTGCGCGAACCTTCGCTTGGACCTGTGTTCGGGCGCAAGGGCGGCGCGACCGGCGGCGGTCAGTCGCAGGTGCTGCCCATGGAAAAAATCAACCTGCACTTTACCGGCGATTTCCATGCGATCACTGCGGCGCACAACCTGCTGGCTGCGCTGATCGACAATGCCCTGCATTATCGCCTGCCGACTGCCACCGGCCTGCCGTTGGATGCGCGCCACATCACTTGGCGGCGCGTGCTCGACATGAACGACCGGGCCTTGCGGCAACTGGCGATTGGCATGGGGCAAAGCAACGGCCCGCTGCGCGACACCGGATTTGATATCACTGTCGCCTCCGAAGTCATGGC
>JBEINR010000095.1:0-3706 GCA_040377995.1 Akkermansiaceae bacterium
CACCACCAATGATGAAGGCATCGGCCTTCTCCATGAGCGAGGTGATCACCTGAATTTTGTCGGAAACTTTCGCGCCGCCCATAATCACGAGGAAAGGCTTGGCCGGTTTTTCGAGCTCGTCGCAAAGGTACTGAAGCTCGCGCTCCATCAAGAATCCCATCGCCGAGGTCGGGATGAAATGGGTCACCCCTTCGGTCGAGGCATGTGCGCGGTGGGCGGTACCGAAGGCGTCGTTGACATAAATTTCGGCGGAGCCGGCGAGTTGTTTGGCGAAATCCTTGTCATTCGCTTCTTCCTCGGCATGGAAACGGGTGTTCTCAAGAATGAGCACTTCGCCCGCGCCAAGCGCAGCACGCAGCGCTGCAGCTTCAGCACCAACGCAGTCAGGTGCAAGTTTCACGGTCTTGCCGAGAATCGATCCGAGATGCGCGGCAGTCGGCGCCAGCGAGTACTTGGCTTCCGGCCCACCCTTGGGACGACCCAGGTGCGAGCAAAGCACCAGTTTCGCACCACCATCCACGAGATGCCGAATGGTCGGTACCGCCGCCTGAATGCGGGTGTCGTCGGTGATGACTCCGTCCTTGAGCGGGACATTGAAGTCCACGCGCATGAGAACTTCCTTGCCGGAAAAATCGAGATTGCGAATCGAGAGCTTGGCCATGGGGCGGGAATCCCGCCGCAGTCGAGCCTTCATGTCAAGCCGCTGGCGGAAGAAAATCCCGCAACTCCGTCACTTCACCGGAAAGGGCTCGCTGCGAAAACGCGCCGATTGTCGACGAATCTGATCGTCAGCTGGCGCAAGCTCCATCGCACGGTTTGACCACTCGACCGCCTTGGCCCGATTCCCTTTGGCGAATTGAATTTCGGCCATGGTGTCGAGGTAAGCGGCCTCATCGGGATGATGGCTGAGCGCCAATGTAATGTCTTTCTCGGCGGCCTCGAGTTCCCGCATCGAGCGCGAAGCAAACCACGCGGCTGTGTTGCGCAGGTGGCCGTCATCGGGAAATTTCGCGATCTCACCGCGAAGGTAATCCCACGATGCGCGGAACCATTGATCGTGCTCGGTCTTGAGCCCGGCCTTGCGGAGCGCAGGCAAGAAATAATCGGCAAGCGATCCGTCGCTGATGGCATTTCGGTGACAACGCTCCAGCAATTCGATCGAGCCCTTGCGGTCAGCCTTGAGTTTGCCAAGCGCTCGCGACATGTCGGCATGCAGTCGCATGCGCGAAAATTGGGTCGGCGACTGCCAGCGAGGCTCGGCGGCAATGACGATGGAGTTGATCATTTCAAAGGCAGCTGCCGCTTTTGACCAATCGGACCGTTCGAGAAGATCATCAGCGTAGGACCTCACGAACATGGCGAAGTCCTCCTGATCATCATTTGGATCGGCATAAGTCAGCGCCCGCTTCCACCACTCGCCCGCAGTGCGGTATTCACCGCCGAAGGCGTAGCCATTCGCGACGCGCAGGCATTCGCTCGGCTGACCCAGCGCGAGTTGATCCGCCAAGCGATCATGTTTTTCCGCCTCCTTGGCGCGACCGGCACGACGCAGGCTGCTTGCGGCGTAGGCATGAATCTCAGGGGACGGCTCACGGTCCGGATCGGATGCGTCGTCGATCTGCGCGAGGATCAACGAGGCTGCCTCATCCCAACGATTGGCGGCAGAGAGCCACACCAAGCGGCTTTCCCATGGAATGGCTGCACGGGTTTTTTCCGGCATCCGATCCATGGCCTTGAGACTGCTCGCCAAGTCATAGGCGGTGATGCCCATCGTCAGCATGCGTGCCAGCAATCGGGGTCGCACGGCCTCTGGTACATCGTCGATCGACTTCCACACACGCTCGAGGAATTTGCCGCGAATGTTTTCTGGATCATTGCGGATTTTGAAAATAACCAGCAACGCATCGAAGCGTGCCGAGATGCCTGATTCCGGGTCCAACTCGCTAAGCCATTCCCACCATTCGGTGATCACATCATCCTCGCCAAGCACGGGCGGAACCAACGCTTTCCATCGTTGCTGATCCTGCCCTGCCCACTTCGATGCCAGCCGCAAGGCGAGTTTGGGTGCTTGGTACGGCACTTCACCGCGACCGAAAAAATTACTCACGAGCTTGGCGAACAACTCGGGATTTTTCTCCGACACCAACGCGATGGGCTCCAGGAAAAGCGCGTCATTGCGCGCATGTAGGCCACGCCTTTCATTGAAGTACGCCAAGGCCGCAAGCCGTTCCATCGCGGTCGACGGCTCGCGCCGATCTTCGACATCCCCCCCTTCAAGCTCCGCCAACAGCGCCTCAATCCACGGCCCGGCATCCGATGCGTCTTCCTTCAGGCCAATCGCGCGCATCGCATCGCCCGACTTTTCGATGGCGTCAAAATACTGAAACGCAATCAGCGGGTGTGTCTTGACCATGGCTGGCTCCGCAAGTTTGAAACGACCAAGCGCGTGAAGCGCATTGAGCGCGTTGTCGCGTTCGGACCCGCTCTTGGAATCAAGCGCCTTGGTGAAAACCTCAAGGCCGGCATCACCCGAAATTTCTCCCTTCCATGCACGCGACGCCGCTTCGGCATACGCAGCGGTGAGCCGATTTTCATCGGACGATTTTTGCATCTGCTCCAACCACGGCAGAGGGTCACCTTCGATGCCGGACATCAATGCCGCAGATTTCAAATTGCCCAACTTTCGCGCGATGTCCGCCGCAGCTTGCGTGTTTCCTGCCGCGCGCATCAGCGCGAGCCTCCACGGATCGGACTTGGCCTCGCCCGCAGCAACTTTTTTCAACTCCTGACCCAACAAACCCTGACTGCGCAAAAAATCCGCAAGGCTCAAAAGCCCGGCTTCGTCGACGGCACCCAATTCAAGATACTCCCTCGCCGATTTGGCATCACCCGCAACAATCGCCTCGCGCACCGCTGTCAGCGCCACATCATCCATCGACGCTTCGAGCTCCTCCCGCACATCGGCCGATGATTCCATCGCATAAAGTTTCAGCATCTGACGCCACGCACGGCGTTTCTTCAACTGACCAAGAATCACCGCCTTTTCCTCAAGCGTCGCCGTCACAAATCGATCGGTGAGCTCGATCACGGCAGGTTCGGTCTCGGGCGTGATGCCGAGTTCGATCCGCCGCACAATGTCGCGGGCGCGTGTCGACTTTTCCGGATCGGCGTCGTTCGCGACGGACTTCAAGGCCGGCAGCGCCTCGATTCCAAGTTTCCACAGGTCCAGCGCCGCCTCCTCACGCACCTTGAAGTTTTCATCGGCGAGCAACGCGATGAGTCGATCAGCGCCCTTGCCCGCCGCAGGTTTTTCCGCGGCATCGGAATGAGTTCCGAGCAAACACGCTCCGAGCAGAGTGATGAAAATTCGGAGCTTCATGCGGGGGCGTCGATCGGATGATGAATGTGCGCGACAATGCCAAACGGATCACGCGGCGAAACTCTCGCCGCACGAGCAAGTGACCACCGCATTCGGATTGCTCACCTTGAAACCTCCCTGTTGGAGGTCGTCGGAAAAATCCAGTTCGCTACCGCTCACAAACAGCGCGCTTTTGGGATCGATCACCACATTCACACCATTGCTCGGCACCATGATGTCGCGATCGCGCGGACCATCGACGAGATCCATCTTGTACTGCAATCCCGAGCAACCACCACCGACCACCGCGATGCGCAGCGCGCCATCGGGCCTACCCTGTCTGTCGAG
>JBEINR010000057.1:0-5427 GCA_040377995.1 Akkermansiaceae bacterium
GCTTCACCCCGCAAACCCCGCTCATCATCGAGCGCGATGGCAAAACACTCGGCCGCGTCCGCCCCTCATCGGTCGAACCAACCCAGACGATCGCCGAGATCGACTTCAACACGCTCGCTAGCGGCGTGCGCCTGCAACCCGGCGACCGCGTGATCACCGCCAAGCCGTCCTCAAACTGATTTCATCAGTCGGCCGCTGTCCGGAATCAGATCCTCCCCACACCGCCATGAAACTCCTCTCGCTCGCCGCCGCGCTTTTTGCCCTCTGCTCCTGCGCCGAAACGCCGGAGAAAAAACCGGTCGGCCCATCGTCGGAAACGAGCAAGATCCCATGGAACACCCAAGTCCCGGGTCAAGGCATGGGCCAGTTCGGCATGATGCCGCAAAACCAGTATCGCAGGTAAGCGGATACACCCAAGCGGTTGCCGAAATTTCCGGCAACACGCAGCCTTCAGTCCCGGTGATACGGCGACCCGCTCCTCAGCGTCTCAACGCGATAAAGTTGCTCGAGCAACACCACCAAGGCCAACTCGTGCTGCATCGTCAGCGGCGAAAGCGAAAGCACCATCCCGCACGCATCGCGCAACTCCGCGCTGTGACCATCGGATCCGCCGATCAGAAATGACAGCGACTTGATCTCACCGCGCAGCGCCAAGGCATCGAGCCGACCGGCAAACTCACGCGTCCCAAGCAATTCACCCCGCTCATCAAGCGCGATTCGGTAAGACCCGCGCGAGCGTTCCAACAATCGCTCGGACACCTCCTCGCGAGTGCCGGATTTCACCACCTCCATGCCATAGGCTCCGTATCGACCGAGCCGCTTGAGGTATTCATCCACCCCAAGCCGGGCATAAGCGAGCGCCGGACGCCCCGCGGTGATGATTTGCACTTTCATGACAGTCATCAAAGCTTGCCCGATCATGCGACGAGAGCCAACATCAATCATTCATGAAACTCATCAGCACCTTCGCACTCGTCGCCTTGAGCGCATGCTCGCCATCGATCGGACCCGTCGTTCCAAAAACTCCGGTCGAACGCAAAATGATCGGACTCCTCCAGAAGTTCGACCGCTGGGACGATGACGGCAACGGCTACCTTGATCGCAAAGAACTCGCCGAAGGTCTCGTTGGCAGCGGTCACTCACCCGATGGTGTGATGGAATTTTACGACAGCAACCGCAACGGGCTGATCTCGCTCAAAGAGGCGCAAAGCGCGTACAGCCGCGCGCCGGAAGCCGACGCACGCATCAAGTCACGAGCCGCAGGCAAGCAATGAGCGACACCTACGAATCATCGAGGTTGCTCGACGAATACCTGCTCTTTCACTACGCCTCCGCCGACGAAGTGTTGCCACCGGATGTCGCGTGGCCCGCAGCGATGCGCGACGCACTGGGGTTCACCCGCCGCACCATGGCGCATTTTTCAAAACGCCCGGCCGCCAGCGCACTCGACATCGGCTGCGCGGTCGGCGGCTCGACCTTTGAAATGTCGCGGTCCTGCGAAAGCGTCGTCGGCATCGATTTTTCGCACTCGTTTATCAATGCCGCCGAAACACTTCGCCTCGGAGAAAGCATCCCATACCAGCGTCTTGAAGAAGCAGAGCTTACCACAAAGCTCGTCGCCCAAAGACCACAAGACATCGACGCCAGTCGCATCCGCTTCCACCACGGCGATGCAATGAATCTCCCCACATCGCTCGGCAGCTTCGGTCGCGTACACGCCGCCAACCTCGTCTGCCGCCTGCCCGAACCACTGCGATTTCTCAAACGCCTGCCCTCACTGGTCAATCCAGGCGGCGAACTCGTACTCGCCACACCCTGCACCTGGCTCGCAGAATTCACCCCGCCACAAAACTGGCCGACCGGCTCAACATTCGATTGGCTGCACAAATTGCTCAGCCCCGACTTCGAGCTTCAGCGCCAATGCGACGAACCATTGCTGATCCGCGAAACCGCCCGCAAATTCCAGTGGTCGCGTTCACTCGTCACCACCTGGCACAGGAAATAAAGCGACTTCTTCATAGGCAGGGACCTTTCTCCGCAAAGGTCCGCCCCGCTAGGGTGACGCGGCCTCGCAACGCCGTAATAATCACCGCAGGCGCCAAAGCGGGTCTACATTTCTGCTTTCTGCTTTTCTCAAGGAGCGAACAGCACCTTGCCATTGCGATCCGCATCTTTAAGCCGTTCCAAAGCCGCCGGCCATTCCTCAAGCGAAAAAATCGAATCCACCTTCTGCACCAAGCGCCCGGCATTCACCAACTCCGCCAACTTTCCATAAGTCGCCCGCACTTCTTCGCAAGGCGCCTGCTCCAACCACTTGGTGACCCACAATCCGCGCACCCTGATGTCGCGAAAAATCAACAACCCGTTTGGCAGCGTGAGCGGCTTGCGCGACATCGCACCATAAGTGATGTGCGTACCGCCTTCTTCGAGCAGTTTCATCAAGCGCAGCGCGCTTTCGCCGCCCACCGCATTGAATGCCAAACGCGCGGACGCACCACCGAGATGCTCAAGAGCCTGCGCCACCGCCGCATCGCCATCGGGCAACACCACATCACCACCCAGTTCGCGAAGTTCATCCACCAAGTCGGCACGCCGCACCAAGGAAACCGTGCGCACACCACACTCACGCGCCAACTGGATCACGCAACGGCCGACCGCGGAATTTCCCGCATTTTGCACCACCCAATCACCAGGCTTCAACTCGGCAAAGCCATGCAGCAACCTCCAAGCGGTCGCCGGATTCACCTTCAACATCGCCACCTGACGCATGTCGATACCCTCGGGCAAAGCAAACAGCACGTCCTCCGGCACGATCGCATGACTAGCCCATGTCGACGCACGCCGCAAAAACATCACGCGCCGGCCCACTTCAAAACGCCCCGACCCGCCCGACACCACCACCCCACAGCCCTCGATCCCCGGTACCGCTGGCAACTCGGCTTTCACGCCATAAGCACCCTCGATCAAATTCAGATCCGCCGGATTGATCGGTGCCGCCTCGATGCGCACCAGCACCTCACCCGCTGCAGGCTCTCGCGGTTCAAATTCCTCCACGCCGAGCACCTCTTCCGGTTTTCCGCACTTCGCAAAAAACAGACGCCTTGCACGCAGATCATTTCCGTCATGTTTCACGCCAGCCATGATGAGTCATCCGAAATTTCAAGCCAAGCCCCAAGGCCATCAACCCACTCCCAACAAATCATCCAAGGCGCTCTCGAAGTCCGCATGGCGAAAATGAAATCCAAGCGACTCCAACACCGCAGGCCGAACCTTTTGACTCGCCAGCAACACACCACCAAATCCGCCCAGCACCAACTTCAACGCAAAGGCCGGCACCGGCAATATCGCCGGTCGCCGCAAGCGCTTCGCAAACTTTCGCGTGAAGTCCACATTGCGCTCGCCCATCGGTGCCACGGCATTCACCGCCCCACGCATCCGTTCGTCCGCCACAGCCTCAACAATCGCGCGGCGCAAATCATGAACATGAATCCACGGCATCCACTGCCGACCATGGCCAAGCTTGCCACCCAGACCGGTCTTCATCACCCGCACCAATTTCTCAAACGCCGATCCGCCCCGCCCGAGCACCACGCCGATGCGCAAGCACACAACCCGCACGCCCAAGGCCTCGGCCTCCATCGCCGCCTCCTCCCACTCGCGGCAAAGATCCACCAAATAACCCTCCCCCATCGCCGATCGCTCATCGACTTCTTCCTCACCACGATCCCCATAAATCCCTACCGCCGAGGCATTCACCAACACCTTCGGCCGTTGGTCCGCCGGCAAATTTCGCATGAGCTCCACCACCCGCCGCGTCACACCAGTCCGGCTTTCATGAAATTTTTTCCGGTTCGCCGCCGACCATCGCCGGTCGATCGACTCGCCCGCCAAATTCACCACCGCATGGCACCCGGCAAAATCCATCGCCGCCACCGATTGCCACCGCTCCACGCCCGCCACCTCACCCCCGCCCGACCGACTCAGGCCCAGCACGCCAAAGCCACGCTTGCGGAGCATCTTTGGCAACCCACGGCCAACGAAACCATTTACTCCGATCACCGCCACCACCGACTCGTTTGACATCAAAAAAACATGCCCGAAATCCCACCTCGGTAAACCGCAAACTCCGCTCGCGCCCGCTTTCCACTTTACTTCACCCGCCGGGGGATTTGTGATCCTCCCAATGTTGAAATTCGGCGCATGGCTGGCATTCCCGCTCCTGCTGATTCCTGCGCCTGGCCAGGACATGTCGGACCCAGGCCTTCTGCCCGACCTGATGGTTTCCACACCGGTCGACACGATCACACCGGTGCCCTCACCCGCGCTCCCGCCACTCCCCAATACCGGCGGCCCAGTCCCCAAGGAACTTGATATCGAAAACCTCGGCGGCACGATCAGCGGCAATGTCCGCGAACAAATCATCCTCGGCGGCCCCGTCAAAATCAACGGCGACAACGGCCTCGAAATCTTCGCCGACACCGCCGTGATCGACCTCGTCGCCAAGTCAGTGACCCTCACCGGAAATGTCGCTGCCTACGAAGCCGACAGCCTCCGTCGCGGCCATCGCGCAGTCTATTACTACGAGAGGAAATTCCTCGACTCATCCGACATGCGCGCGTCGATGGATCCGGTCATCCTCGAAGCCGGCAAGTTCACGCTCGAGGAAATCGATGGCGAAAAAGTCTATGTCGGCACCGACGGCGGCATGACAACGCACGATTATGAAAAACCGAATTTTTGGCTCCGCGCAAAGAAGACCCGCGTCTACCCGAACAAAAAAATCGTCTTCAACAACCTCAAGGTCTACGCCGGCGATGTCCCTGTTTTCTGGCTCCCCTATTTGAGCCAACCCCTCCACGAGGAACTCGGCTACCACTTCCTGCCCGGCACCCGCTCAAACTGGGGTCCCTTCCTCCTCAACTCCTACGGCATCATGCTCGGCGGCAACACCGACCCGGTCACCGGCAAGTCCAATGACGGCTGGCTGCTCTCGCGCTGGCGCTTCGACCTCTACAGCGAACGCGGCATCGGCACCGGACTCGACCTCATCGACAAAAAACCCGATGCCCGCGGCGACCTCGCCAACCTCAGCCTCTACTACCTCAACGACATCGCACCGGAAACAACCCGCAACGGCTTCCCCCGCGATCCCATCGATCCGGAACGCTACCGCGCCCATTTGCAGCATCGCAAATTTTTCGGAAATGATACCGACACCAAATGGCGCGCCGATACCCAACTCAGCTTGCTCAGCGACCAATACTACCTCGGCGACTTCAGCCGCGACACCTACTCGACCGACCCCTATCCGGACAACACCTTCGGCATTTTCCGCCAGGATGATTCATCGCTGCTCTCCTTCCTCACCCGCTTCCGCATCAACGATTTCTACCGCGCCGACACCCGCCTGCCGGAAATCACCTTCGA
>JBEINR010000123.1:0-3060 GCA_040377995.1 Akkermansiaceae bacterium
CGAGCGGATTTCGGGAAAAGCCAAAAACAAACAGTGATGCGTTGGGGTGTCGGATGAAGGGTTGAGCGTACCTTCGACGACCTTGCCTTCGAGGTCGACGATGACCATGTCATCCGGCGTGAGCGCGGTGTAATCGACGCCGCTCGGTTTGATGGCAAGCACGCCGACCCGCCTGTCGCAGACGCTCATGTTGCCGAAGGTGGGATCCACCAAGCCGCTGCTTGGTAGGGGTCTGGTGGCGGCGCAGCATTCTTCCCAGATGTCCAAGTATCGTTTGATGGATTTGGATTATGTTTACAGTCCCAGCAAGCGCACGGCGTTTTGATGGAGGATCTTCGCGGCGATCTCCTCCGGCAGGCCTAGGCCGTGAATTTGAAAGGGTGCGATGCTGCGTTTGAATGGCGGCGATGTTTGGACTTTCGACGAGGTGATGAACTCGATGTTGGAGATGTTGAATGCGGCTGTGGTCTCGATGTAGCGCTCTCTCGGATCGGCGCCGTTGAGCGGAATTTCGCCGGGCTGATAGAGAATCTGCGCCTGCTGACCGGTCGGAACATTGGTGTCGTCGAAAATCACATCGGTGCCGAAAAAGATGCGATCGGCGTAGGCGGTGAAAAACTCTCGCGTGTGGGCGGCGCGGCGGGCGCTGCGTGCAAGCTCCGGGACGCGTGCCGAGAAATCATAGACAATGTTCGGGTGCGCATCGAGGTCCTCGGCCGCGCAGTCGAGCGAGTCGGCTTTTTCCGCGCAATGCGGGAAAATGAAAGTCGTGCCGCGATGACGAGCCACCATTTCGATGCGGTCGCCGAGCAACTCGTTGGCCGAGGGCTGACCCGTGTTGTAATAGGTCCACCACGCGTACTCGCCGTAGAGGACACCATTCCAGAAATTGAATTCATTCACCGGCTCCCAAAAGTTCGGCGGGTCGGCGCTATGAATGAGCACCGGGATCCCCAGTTCCCCTGCCTTCGCCCAGATCGGATCGAGCTCGGGATCGCTCGGGCGCCAGTAGCGACCATCGGGTCGGCGGTAGCCGAGGCCAAGGGCTTTGAAAACTTTCAGCCCGCGCATGCCTGCGGCAAAATCACGCTCCATCTGCGCGGCAGCGGTCTTGCCGAAATCCGGCTCATTGATGCGGCTGAAGTCGACATTGCCGAAGGTGATGAAACGCCCCGGATATTTCGCGAAGGCATCGATGTGGCGTTGCAATCCATCGCCGAAACCATCGTGCCATGCGAGCACGACCGAGGCCTCGATCCCGCTGCGGTCCATCGCCGCGACGGCGAGATCGGCATAGTGCGGAAACACATGGGTGTGGATGTCGATGATGCGTTGCACGGCTTCAGTAGTTGAGGTTCTCGTAGAACTCGATTTTGACGGATTTGAAAAACTCCGACTGCTGGGCGAAGAGTTCTTCGTGGGTATCGTCGGCGGCAAAGGCATCGAGCGCCTTGCGTGCCTCGTCGAGGCTGGCGAACTCGCCTTGCCACACGAGCGTATTGCATGGCTCGCTGCCGGAGATCGGCTTCATGCGTTTGCCTTGCGGGAGGTCGGGGCGGGATTGCTCGAGGGCGGCGAAGCGGCGTTCGAGTTCGAGGAATTCTTTTTCCTTACGGACATCGAACTGCTGGAGGATGCGCATGGTGACGGACATGATGATTGTGGTTTGGATTATGACATAAATTCGCAAACCGCGGGTGGCAGCGTGAGCTGATGACTTGCGGCAAATTCACGCAGCGCGTGGCGATCGATGTCGGGGTGGATCGTGTGGGCGCTGGTGACCGACATGGCTCCGGCGAGAATGCCGATCCATTGGGCATCGGCACGGGCCAGCCCTGCGGCGAGACCGGCGAGGATGCCGGAGAAATGCGCATCGCCCGCGCCAGCGGCACTTTGGACCTCGACCTTTGGCGTGGCGATGAAATGCAGATCACGACCATCGAAGGTCCAGCTGCCAATCGCACCGGCGGTGATGGAAAGTTTCAGCTGCGGAAATTGCGGCCCGAGATGCGCGATGATTTTTTTGACGATCGCTTCCGGTTCTCCTTCGGCACTGGTTTGCGCGAGGCTTGCGGCTTCATCGAGATTGATCGCCAGAAGATCCACTCGCGAAAGCAGCGAGGCCTCGCGCACGGTCACCATTTCCTCGGAGGAAAATGAAGCCGCACGCAGAAAGCCGTGTTGATGCGCGAGGTCGAGCAACTCGAGTCGCGCGGTGAGCGGCACTTCGGGAACCGCCAATGCGATGCCGCGCGAAGCGTGTTGGGCAAGCCACGGCGCGGCTTTTTGGATGTCCTCCGGCGTCACCCGTCCGCTGGCGGAATCGGTGACCGTGAGATTGCCGCCCGAGCCATCGGGATAGAGCAGGCAAATGCAATCGAGTGTTTGCTCGCCCGGCATGACGGTGGTGAGCGAAACATCGAGGCCCTCGGTGCGCATTTCATCCATCAATCTTCGACCCGCCGCATCATCGCCGACCTTGCCGACCGGCAGCGTAATGAAATCACCACCCACCAATCGCTGCACATAGTGGCTGATGATGTGCAGCTTGCAGTAGTCGCGGCGGTCGAGAAATTTTCCGCCGCGGCTTTCCTCGCGACCGAGCGTGTGATTGCCGCTCAACGCAAAAAATGTGCCGGTGCCGATGCCACCGGTGCCGATCATGACATCGTATGTTCGGGTGGTGCTCATAGCGGGCGTAGCGATCAAAGACCCAGATCCCACTCGGGGTGAATGCTCACCGGATGGGTGGCGGTTTCCAAGGTGGCGGTGACGAGCGCGTCGGGATGTTCTTGCAGAAGGGTCATCGGATATTCCGGTGTCGGTTCGCTGAAGAGCGCCACACGCAACGCGGTTTGTTTCCAAGCGCCGGTATCGCTGAAGAGGCGCACCTTTTTCGCCGATAGGCATTCCTTGAGGCCAAGCGTCACGCTCATCGGCGGCACAAACTGATAGGCGCAGCCGAAGGTGCGTTGGGCGAGCGCGATGATGGTATCGAGGTTGTTGTCCTACACGCGCACGCTGCAGTTGCGCAGATCGTCGAGCGAGAGCGAGCTGAAG
>JBEINR010000032.1:0-7251 GCA_040377995.1 Akkermansiaceae bacterium
AGCACCTCGACCGGCACGCCGATGAGGGGCGGGCAGTCTTCCGAGATGTAGGACGGAATAAGAAATCCGTTGCCGGTGCCGAGGAAATAG
This sequence comes from Akkermansiaceae bacterium, assembly GCA_040377995.1. GTDB lineage: Bacteria > Verrucomicrobiota > Verrucomicrobiia > Verrucomicrobiales > Akkermansiaceae > Luteolibacter. Next base: position 91 of record JBEINR010000032.1, read on the forward strand.
ATCGCACCGCCGCGGGCGTTCACGACCTTGTCGATGCCATCGACGATGATTCTTGAGAGCACCGAAGAGGACGGCTCGTTTTCAATCGCGAGGCCGAGTTCGCGCAGGAAGGAAAACATCCGCTGTTCCTCGCCTTCGAATTCGTTGAATTTTCTGCGGATGAGTCGGTTACGCCGGCGTTGGTTGCGGAGTGCGAAGACAAGGATCAGCACGGCGATCATGAACACCGCGAGCGCGACCAGTGGAGAGTGCTGCAGCCCGGGGATGTTCATGGAGTCCGATTGGCTGATGATTAGGATTGCGTCTGTCGGCCGGCTTCCGGCGACTTGGCGGCGTTGCCAGTTTCCTTTTCCAGCATCGAGACCACGGCGGAAAATGCCTGCTCGTTTTTTCCGTTGAGGGCGGACAACTTGCGATGAGCTTCCAGCACATGGAGCCCGCTTGCTCGCGGGTCGGCAGCGGCGGCGGCACCGATGGGTTTCAGCTCGCTGCGGATCGTGCTGAGCCTGCCTTGCCAGATGGCGGCTGGCGGGTCGATTTCCATGAGGAAATCCAACCCAAGGTCTTCGAGCGAGCGGCGGTTGCGTTCGTCGGCGCTGGCGATTTGGAGTCCGCCGCCATCGACCGCCGAAAGTTTTGAGGCCATGCCGGCCAGGGTGCCCATGAAGGTCGAGTCCATGCCAGTACACGCGTCGAGATCGACGACCAGATGTTTCTCGCCGGCAACGATTCGCTCTTCGGCATACGCCTTCATCAGCGGGCTGTTGCGAAAGGAGCCTTTCCCTTCGCAACGGATCCAACTGAAACCATCAAAGACTCCAACGATAATGGGATGATCGGCAGGCACAAGAGCGTGGGAGCATGATTTATGCACCCGACGAATGAAGCTAAAATCGCTCGCACCAAAGGTCAATCATGCATCTTGAAAATCGCGTGGGATGGACAAATTTGAACCACGAAAAGCACGAAATTTCACGAAGGGGAAAGGTGGCGGGCAAGGCTGCCCGCTCCACGGTTTGGACTTTAGTTTGGGCGCTTCACTCCCAGAGGTAAGAGTGGTGGCTTTCGATTTCGCGGCCGCCGCGTTTGAGGGTGGCCTTCCATGCGAGGACGCGGCCGCCTTTGAGGTAGTCGTTGCCGGTGACGCGGAACTCCGCCTTGCCGTTGCGATCGGTGGAGGCGAAGCGCTGCCACTGCCGTTTCACTTGGCTGGCAGTGGAGCCTTGTTGGTATTCGAAAACAATTTCGATCTCGCCCTTGCCCGCTCCGGCGGGGTCGCTCCAGTGCATGGTGTAATAATGCCCAAGGCGGTCGTTGCGCTCAGCGGCGGTGAGGGCTCCATGCAGGCGCCGCAGTTTTTCCATGCGCACCATCGGCTCGTCGGTTTCCGGGGTGGAGAAATCACGCATGAAGAACGAATCCACCTCGAGTGAACTGCGGGTACTGCAGCCGGTCAGGCACAGGATCAGCAGAAGGCCGGTCAAGCATCTCATGGCGATGATTCAAGCGACGGGAGAAAGAAATTCAAGCTCCGAACTGGGAGCTTGTATGAGGTGGTAAAGTGAGTGTTTCAGCGAAACGCGGAGGCGCTGAGTTCGCGGAGGAAAGCGCGGAGTTTTTTGTGGTTTTATGAAGGTGAGGTAAAGACCACCCAATTTTATCTCTGCGAAGCCCTCTGCGCTCACTGCGCCTCGGCGTTTCGATTTTATGACTTTCGCGGAAAATCTTTCTGTAATATCGGCACCATGTCATTTGACCTGGCCCCGTTTCCTCGGCGAGGATGTCGACACCGTTCATGAGTGAGAGCCCCCTTACGGAGATCAAACTGGAATTCGACACGCCGCAATTCCTGCACGCGCTTTTTGCCAACGACCCGAAAAACCTTGGCTATCTCGAGTCGGTGTTGGGTGTGAAGGCAGTGACACGCGAGGGTTGGCTGGTGCTCGCGGGTGAGCCAAGCGCGTTAGAGTCGGCGCGCGCGGCCTTTGCGGATCTTGAGCAGGCGCTGCGAAAAGGTGGGCGAATCGATGCGCGCGATTTCCAACTCGCGGTCGATGTGGCGGCGCGTTCGGAAAAAATTGGGGTCAATCAACTGGCAGAGGTCAAGTTGGTCGGCTCGCGCGGCCGCAAGCCGGTGATGCCAAAGACTCCGTCGCAGTTGGAGTACATCCGCGCGATCGAGAGTCACGATGTGGTTTTTGGTTTGGGTCCGGCGGGCACGGGCAAGACTTACCTTGCGATGGCGATGGCGCTCACGCTGCTCAAGCGGCGGGTCATGCAGCGGATCGTGCTGACCCGGCCTGCGGTTGAGGCTGGCGAGGCTTTGGGTTTCTTGCCGGGAGATTTGCGCGAAAAGGTCGCGCCCTACCTGCGGCCGCTTTACGACGCGATCCACGACATGCTCGATCCGGATGAGGGTCAGCGATATCTCGAAGAGGGAACCATTGAAATTGCGCCTTTGGCCTTCATGCGCGGGCGGACGCTTTCGCGTTCGTTTGTCATTCTCGATGAGGCGCAGAACACCACGCGCGAGCAGATGTTCATGGCGTTGACGCGTTTGGGCGAGGACTCGAAGATGGTCATCACTGGCGACAGCTCGCAGGTGGATCTCAAGCCGGGAGTGCGCTCGGGTCTCGCTGAGGCCGAGCATGCGCTGCAGGGCGTTGAGGGGATTGCCTTTCAGCGATTTTCGCAGGCCGACATCATCCGTCACGCGGTGGTCGGGCGCATCGTCGAGGCCTACGAGCGGTATCGCGCTTGAGGGTTGCTTCGACGGTTTTTTGGTTTTTTACAAATTACTGCGCGGGCGGCGCTTCACCTTCCTTCGGTGCGAGCTCCTCGGCTTTTTTCTTCATTTCCTCGAGCTCTTTCGAATTGGCGGTGGTGGTCGCGGGTGCCACGGGCGCGGTGGTTGCGGCGTTGGCATCCGGAGTGGTTGGGGCAGGCGGATTCGGTGGAGTTTGGTCCGGGGCGGCAATCGGTGGTGCGCTGGCGGGTGCTGGTGCGTCGGGATCGATGACCGTTGGAATTGCGCCGGCGGGTGGTTGTTCGCCTGGTGCGACAGGCGGGAGTGGTTGGGTTGAGCCTGGCAGGGGCGGGTAAAGTTGGATTTCGTTGGGGTTGCTTGGAAGTGTTCCGGTGGAGCTGCTCGCGCCAGCGGCGTCTTCGACCATGACCGGTGGCACAAAGCCGACTTCGCCGCTGTCGAGTTCGACCTTGAGGTAATTGCCGCTGGTGGAAATGACCTTCATCGAGGTGCCGCGGCGCAGGAGCTTGTCGGCATCGACATCGCCCTTGGGGCGCTTGAGGTAAAATGCCGTGTTGTCGACGGTGGCTCGCACGAACTGACCTGCGCTGAAACCTTCGGTATCGGTTGAAGTAGTGCTCGCATTGCTGCCCGGAGCGCGCAGCGGATCGGTCGTGCCGAAATCGGTTGGCCCGTTGGAGGTGTTGCACGCCGCAAGCCCGATGGCGGCCACGCCGGAAGCCAATGCCAGTTTGGTCAGTTGTTTCATCGGTGCGTTTTTTAGCATGGCGGCCGTGGACGAGTCAATACCGCCGATCGCGGAGGTTCGCGGGCTTTTCGTGAAGGTCGGCAGCGTTTCATGCGACCTTGACCATCGGGAAATCGGAAACCAGAGTCGCCGTCGCGACATTTCCCAGCACCCGCATGAACTTCAAGACACGCACCCTCACCGCCCTGCGCGAAGCCCGCGCCAAGAATGCCCCCAAGTCGGCCCTGGTCGGCCTCGATGGATTCGTCGACACGATCGTCAAGCCAGTGGCGCAGCGGACCGGTCAGGGTGAGGCCTTCACGCCGATTGAAACGATCACCGAATTTGCGCAGCGAATCGCGGGAGCGGCGGGCAAGAGCACCAACATCGAGTTTTATCCGCTGATGGAAAAACTTGGCGGCAATGGTCCGATCATGGCCTACGCGTTGATCGCGGCCGGCACGCGACTGACCTATGTCGGCGCCTTGGGGCGGCCGTCGCTGCACGCGGTGTTTCATGACTTCGCCAGCAAGGCCGAAATTGTTTCGCTGTGCGAGCCGGCCACCACGACTGCAGCCGAGTTCAAGGACGGCAAGCTGATGCTTGGCCAGTTGAGCAGCCTCGACACGATCACGCTCGAGACCATCGATGCGGTGATGGGCGCGGAAAATTTTCGCAAGACCCTTGCGACTTCGGACCTCGTCGCATTGGTGAATTGGACGATGATTCCGAACATGACCGCGATCCTTGAATCGCTCGTCAATGAAGTGCTGCCGGCCCTGCCCGCGCGTGAGGGTCGCGTGTTTTTCTTTGACCTTGCCGATCCAGAAAAACGCTCGCGCGAGGACTTGCTCGAGGTTTTGCAAATCATTGCGCGCTTCGGTGCATTTGGCAGCGTGACTCTGGGCCTCAACCTCAAGGAAGCGCAGCGCGTGCATGCCGAGCTTGGCTTTGCCGCGCGCGGTGAATCGGAGGACGACCTCAAGACCACCGCCTCCGACATTCGTACGAATCTGGGTCTGGCCACCGTCGTTGTGCATCCACGTCAATCGGCGGCCTGTGCGACTGCGCAAGGCACTTCATGGGTGCCGGGGCCGTACACCGACAAGCCCTTGATCACCACCGGTGCAGGCGATCACTTCAATGCCGGCTTTGTGCAGGGGCAGTTGCTCGGACTTGATCCCGAAGGTTGCCTTGCCTTGGGCGTGTGCACCAGCGGTCACTATGTGCGTACGGCGGAGAGCCCGAGCCTCGATGATCTTGAAAAGTTCCTCGCGTCTTGGGGCTGACGAAAATTTTCAGCTCAGCTGATCGAGAAATGCCGTCGCGTTTTTGCGATGCTCCGCTTGTTTGGCGGCGGGCATTTTTTCCCATGATTTCGCCATCATCGAGAGGCGCGGGTTTTTGCCAAAAAATTCCGGGTGATCGGCGATGAAGGTCCAGAAGAGTCCGTCCCAAGTTGCGCACCACGGGCCTTTGGAGTGGTCGGACATTTTCAGCACATAGTTTGATCCCGAGAGGTAGGGCTTGGTGGTGAAGCTGCCACCATCGGCAAACTGCGACATGCCATAGACATTTGGGACCATCACCCAGTCGTAGGCATCGATGAAGAGTTCCATGAACCAGCGATAAACATCATCGGGCCTGATGCGGCAGAGCAGCATGAAATTACCGAGGATCATGAGTCGCTCGATGTGGTGGCAGTAGCCTTCGCGCAGGACTTGGCGGATCGCATGGTCGACGGGTGCGATGCCGGTGGTCGCGGTGTAGAATGCGGCAGGCATCGGGCGATCGAAGTCCCAGAAATTTCCGCTGCGGATCATGCGGCCGTGGTGACGGTAGATGCCGCGCATGAATTCGCGCCAGCCGATGACTTGGCGGATGAATCCTTCGAGCGAGTTGAGTGGAACTTCGTTTGAGCGATTGGCGATTGCGAGCACGCGTGTGACGACATCGGCGGGGTCGAGCAGGCCGATGTTGAGCATTGGCGTGATCGCCGCGTGATGAATGAACGCGTGGCGGGTCGAGATCGCATCCTCGTACGCGCCGAAGTCGGCGAAGCGTTCGGTGAGGAATTGATCAAGCCATGCGAGTGAGTCGGCGCGTGTGACTGGCCAGCGGAAATTTTCCGTGCTGCCGGGGTTGTGCGTGAAATGTTTTTCCACATGGGCGATCGCTTCGGCGACCCATGGGTTGTGCGCCGCACGCGGTTCGGATGGCACTTGGTATTTGCTTGGAAGCTTCGAGCGGTTCTCGGCATCGAAGGACCACTTACCACCGAGCGGTGTGTCATCGTCCTCGAGCAGGATGCGCATGCGTTTGCGTTGGGCCTGATAGAAGCTGGCCATGAAGGGCTTGCGCTTGCCGGCGATGTGAGTGGCGAGAAAATCGGAGGGGCTGAGGAAGTTCGGCGAATCGTGCACGCGCAGCTCGGCGCCGCGGTGGCGGGCGAGTCGGCGCAGGCGCATCATCATCACATCGTCTTCAGGGTCGGCGATGTGAATGACGTGGATCCCTTGTGGCAGTGATTGGTCGAGCAGTTGCACGCTGTCGACCGCGGGGCCGCCGAGGTTTTCGATATGGGACACCTGATGTCCCATGCCCTTGAGCTCGGCCGCGTAGGCCTGCATTGAGGCGCGGTGGAGTACGAGCTTTTGTTTGTGGACCGCGAGCGGCCAGCGCGTGTCGTTGCCAAAGATGAGCGGTTCTTCGATGATGTAGCAGTGACGCCCTTTCGCCAGCGCCGGATGACTTGCAAACAGCTGCTGCGGATGGATCAGGGCAATTTCCATGATTTTGGAAAATCAGAAGACTCGCACGGATGAGAGTCCGCCGTCGGGGCGGAGGATTTGGCCGGTGATGAAAGCTGAGTCGTCGGAGAGCAGGAAGGCGGTGAGCTTCGCGACATCTTCGGGTCGGCCGACTTGTTGCAGCGGATGGCGTTTGGCGGCGGCTTCGCGTTTGGGCTCGGAGTTGAGCAAGGTGTTGGCGAGTGGTGTGTCGGTGAGCGAGGGCGCGATGGCATTCACGCGGATCTTTGGCGCCAGCTCTGCGGCGAGCGAGCGGGTGAGGCCTTCGACTGCGCCTTTTGCGGCGGCGATCGATGCGTGGAAGGCCATGCCTTGCGTGACGGCGATGGTGGAAAAAAGCACGATCGATGCCGATGGCGCGGCCTTGAGTGAAGGCAATGCCGCTTGGATCGCGGCGGCGGCACCGAGGCAGTTGGTTTGGAAGTCGTTGATGAAATCCTCGGCCGTGACGCGGTGGAAAGGCTTGAGCGTGATGCTGCCAGGGAAGTAGACCAGCCCGTCGAGGACCGGTGGAAGGTCATTGAGAGCCGGCGAGGCCGCATCGAATGGCTGCACGGGAATGCCCATTTCCGCGAGCGGTCCTGCTTGGCGTGCGGCGGCAACGAGCGAGTGGCCGGATGCATGCAGGAGCTGTGCGGTGGCAAGGCCGATGCCTGAGTTGCCACCGATCAGGAGAATGTTTTTTGGCATGTCCGAACTTGGGTCATTCGCCTCAGGAGCGCAAGTAGCGAGAGAAGACAGAAGACGGAGAGACAGAAGAAGCTAGATAAGAGGAAGAAGCGTTGGAGGCTCGGTCTGTTTCAGCGAAACGCGGAGACGCTGAGCACGCGGAGGAAAGGGCGGAGTTTTGTGGGCAT
>JBEINR010000189.1:0-2104 GCA_040377995.1 Akkermansiaceae bacterium
CACATGCACTGTTTTTGCATCGTCGGTGAAGCTGTCTGAAGTGATGCGGCCGGCGCTGGCTTCGCGCGCGATGAACTCATCGAGCATGAGGCAATGGGGCGCGAGATTTTTTGCGGCATCGCGGAGTGACGGTTCCACAAGCACCGGATATTCGTCGCGGAATCCAAGAATGGCCGAGGGTTCGATGCCGATGAGCGGTTCCTCTTGTGAAACGAGTGGTGAAAGCAGGCGGACGTTTTCCTCGGCGAAATGTTTGGCCCTGCGCACGAGGCCTTTCGAGAGCGAGGCGCGACCGCTTTCGACATGCTTTGGCAGGACGACTTCGTAGCCGAGGAGTTCGAGCAATTCGACAGTGGCGATGCCTGCATCGAGATCATTGAAATCGGTGAATTCGTCGCAGAACAAATGGACGCGACCGATGGTGTCTCGTTTCGATTGCAGCGGTTTGCGCAGGGCGAACCACTTGTGCAGCGGCTTGTGATTGAGTCGCGGCATCGTGCGGTCCGGATGGAATCCGATGAGGCGGTTGACGATGCGTCGCAGCACGGGTGTTTGCAAAATGGCATTGTACAGCCATGGCGCTAGCGAAGCGAGTCGCGCGCTATCGGCGAAGCGGGCGATGATCCACGAGCGCAACGGCACGCCGTGCATTTCCTGGTAATGCTGCAGAAACTCGGCTTTGAGTTTGCTGATATCGACACTCGATGGGCATTCCGACTTGCAGGCTTTGCAGGAAAGGCAGAGGTCCATGACCTCTTTGATTTCCTCGCTGTCGAAGGGGCGCGTGGCATCGGCGGGATCGGTCAGCATCTGCCGCAGGATGTTGGCGCGGGCGCGGGTGGTGTGTTTTTCCTCGCGGGTGGCCATGTAGCTCGGGCACATCGTGCCGCCGGCGAGCGGGCCTTTGCGGCAATCGCCGGAGCCATTGCATTTCTCCGCCGCGCGCAGCATGCCTTGGGTGTCGCTGAAATCAAAAACCGTTTGATGCTCGGGCGTGGGGCGGTCGGGCGAATAACGCAGCGCGCTATCCATCGGTGGGGTATCGACAATTTTGCCGGGGTTGAAAATTCCCTTGGGATCGAAGAGCGCCTTTACATCGCGCATCAGGCCATAGCAATGATCACCTACCATCAGCGGTATGAACTCACCGCGCAGACGACCATCGCCGTGTTCACCGCTGAGAGAGCCGCGGTATTTTTTCACCAGCAAGGCGATGTCGGTAGCGACTTCGCGAAACATCTTGAGGCCTTCGGGAGTCTTGAGGTCGAAGAGCGGGCGAGTGTGAAGCTCGCCGGATCCGGCATGTGCGTAATAGACGCAGTCGATGCCGTATTTGATGCGCAGCAGTTCATCGAATTCGGCGATGTAGTTCGGTAGGTCGCGCACATCGACCGCCGTGTCCTCGACCACTTCGCGTGGCTTTGCGTCACCGACGACATTGCTCATCAAGCCTTGGCCGGCTCGGCGCAGTTCCCAAACCTTGTTTCCATCCGCGCCCCAAAGCACCGGAGCCGCGTAGCCCATGGCGGCATTCTTCCAATCATTGGTGAGGGCGTTGACCGCGGCTTCCGCTTCTTCGCGCGAGTTGCGGCGGATTTCCACGACGAGGATCGCTCCGGGGTCGCCGACGACGAAGTCGCGGTTGCGTTGCTGTGCGATATTCGACTTGGTGCATTCGAGAATGTGGTGGTCGATCAGTTCGCAAGCGCTGGGGTTATGGGGCAGCGCGAGAAGGTTGGCCTTGAGTGATTCGTTGACGGATTTGAAATGTCCGCAGACCAGCGCGGCGTGGGGTGGGGGGAGCGGTGAGCAATCGAGTTCGATTTCCGTGGCAAAAAAGAGCGTGCCCTCGGATCCGGCAATGAGCTTGCAGAGGTTGAAAGGTTTATCGGATTCCGGGTCGAAGACATCGGCATCCATCAGGAGGTCGAGCGCGTAGCCGGTGTTGCGGCGCGGGATTGATGCGAGAGGGAAATTGTCGCGGACTTGTCGGCGGTTTTCCGGATCGGCGAGCAGGCTGCGAAGTTCGCGGTGGATTTTCGTTTCCAGCGTGTCGGGGCCTGCACATTTGGCTTCTAATTCCTCGCGCGTGAGCGGGCCGAAG
>JBEINR010000147.1:0-2593 GCA_040377995.1 Akkermansiaceae bacterium
GCCTTGAGCACATCGGCCGCCTGTTGCTCGGTCGAGGCTGAAAGGTCGACCCACACGAGGATACCATCCTTGAAGAGGAAGGCTTGGCGTTTCGCGAAGCCCATCGTGGTCGGCACGCCGAAGGCTTTGACGATCGTCGAGTCTTCATCGGCGAGCAGGTCGAAGGGCAGTTGGTATTTTTCCCGAAAGGCTTTTTGGGCTTTGGACGAATCAGTGCTGACGCCGAGGACCTTCACGCCTTTTTCGGTGAGTGTCGCAAAGGCATCGCGCAGGCTGCAGGCTTGTTTCGTGCAGCCAGGCGTGTCGGCCTTCGGGTAAAAGTAAACGAGGAGCCACCCGCTGGCGCCATGTTCGGCAAGTGCGATGTTGATGCCTTCCTGGTTTTTCTGCGAAACCTGTGGGAGCTTGGCGCCGATGGCGAGAGGTTCGGCGGCGTTGGCAGCGAAGAGGCCGGTGCCGATGGCGGAGAGGGCTTTGACGAGCGAGGACATGGGTGGAAGATCTGCTTTGGCGTGCGACCGCGCAAGCCCATCCTTCGCGTGTGCTTGGATCGGGCAATTTGTGTCTTGATCGCGGCACGGAGGGAAAGCACTTTGGATGCACCCGATGGATGACCCGAGCGAGAAAATCGAGACCGTTTACGAGGGGATTCCTGCGTCCCCGGGCATCGCGATTGCTCCTTTGCACATCATCGCTCGCGGGTTTTCGGCGCCGGAGGTCTATGAAATCGCCGAGTCCGAGGTGGAGCACGAACAGGCTCGCTTCAACGAGGCCTTGGAGACCACCAAGCGTCAGCTCATCGAGTTGCAGGGTCGGCTTGAGGACCTTTCGGGTGACAATGAAAGCGGAATTTTCGAGGCCCATGTGATGATGCTTGAGGATCGCTCGCTGGTCGAGCGCGTCTTGGCGGCGATCGCAAGTCGCAAGCAAAATGCCGAGTACGCGTTTTATGCGGTGATGCAAAATTTCCTCGAGGCGATGAGGCGGATCCCCGATCCGTTTTTGCGCGAGCGCACGGCCGACCTTGAGGATGTCGCGCAACGCCTGCTGCGGAATTTTTCGGCCGATGGTGAGAGCCGCCATGGTGGGCCCGACGGCCGCCATATTTTGGTCGCTTACGATTTGGCGCCGTCCGACACCGCATCGATGAACCGCGGTCAGGTGCTGGGCTTTGCCACCGAACAGGGCAGCGTCAATTCCCACACGGCGATTCTTGCGCGTGCTTTTGGCGTGCCGGCGATCGTAGGTCTTGAGGGTGCGGTGATCGACATGACCGCCCTCGCGCCAGCGATTCTCGATGGTTATACTGGCAAGCTGATTCTTTATCCGACTGAAGAAACGTTGGCGCGGTACCGCAAATTGAATGACGAAAAGGCGCGGGTTCGCAGCCTGGTGGATGCCAAGCGTGGCGATGCCACCGAGACCATCGATGGTCGGCCGCTCACCGTTTCCGCCAACATCGAAATCGTCGAAGAATTGCCCTTGGTCAAACGCAGCGGAGCCAAGGGGGTGGGGCTTTACCGTACGGAATTTCTGCTGCTTGGCAGCGAGGAGATGCCAGACGAGAAGTTTCAATTTGAAACCTACTCGCGGGTGGCCACGGAAATGTCGCCACACACCGTGATCATTCGCACGCTCGATGCGGGTGGTGACAAATTGCCAGTCGAGCCGCTCACCGAGCCCGAGCCCAATCCGTTCCTCGGCTGGCGCGGCATTCGTGTTTCACTGGCGCGACCGGCGATGTTTCGCGAGCAGATCCGCGCGATCCTGCGGGCCGGAGCGAAGGGCAAAGTTGCCGTGATGTTTCCGATGATCTCGGCACTTTCCGAAGTGCGTCGCGGCAAGGAAATGGTGCTACGCTGCATGGACGAGCTCGACAAGGAAGGCATCCCCTTTGACTCGAATCTGCCGGTGGGCGTCATGATCGAAGTGCCGGCCGCCGCGCTCTGCGCCGACTTCATCGCGCCGGAGGTGGATTTCTTTTCGATCGGCACCAACGACCTTATTCAATACACCGTCGCCGCCGACCGCGTGAATCCGCATGTGGCGGATCTTTACCGGCCGACGCATCCGGCGGTCGTGAGGTTGATCAAGCGCACGATCGATGCCGCGAGTGACAATGGCATTTGGACTGGTATTTGCGGTGAAATGGCCGGCGATGTGCGGCTCACGCCCTTGCTGATCGGCTTGGGTGCCGAAGAACTATCCGTAGGTCCGCAACAGGTCTCGCGGGTGGGTCATGCGATCCGATCGCTCAGCTATGCCGAATGCGCGGCAATGTCGGACGAGGCGTTGAAGCATCCTCGCAGCCAGGGCGTGCTCGAGCTTTCGATGGAGTTGGCCCGCAAGCGCTACGGCGAATTGCTCGACTGAGGGCGGACGACCCGCAAAAAGCGCGGATCAATAAATTGGCGCGTCGCTGTACGCGTCGCCGCCACCACCGCCGCCGCCTGATCCTTGGATCTTGTCCTTGGTCCAGATCACCGCCTGTTTGGTGTCACGGTACATGCCGATGGCTGTGTTGCAGGAATTGAGGGATACCAAAGCAATCGCGAGCAATACGATTTTCATGGGTCTTCGATTAGCCCTTCGA
>JBEINR010000091.1:0-3763 GCA_040377995.1 Akkermansiaceae bacterium
ATGGCGACGCTGGAGTCGCGCCTTGAAAGCCTGCGCGAACAAGGCGCCGCATCACGCACAATTGTACTGCTGCAATGCGATGCCGACGCGCAGGTCGGCGCCGAACGCGAAGTCGCTGAGCTGATCCTTGGCAAGGGCTTCCGACTTGCGCTCACCGGATCGAATGGCGGCGGTGCGGAGTCGCAAAACGAAATTTCAAAATGACCACGCGCGTTGTTTCAGACGAAAGGCGCGTCAATGACGCCGAACGCCTGTTTGCGTGGTCGCGCAAAAGCGATTCGCGCCTGCCGATGCTGGGGGCCTTTCTGATAACGAGCGCGGCATTCGCCTTCATGCTTCATTCGTTGCGCGTCGATCTCGGATCCTATGCTCCCACGCGCGATGATCATGCCGCGCTCATTATTGCTGGCAGCGACGCCATCGGCATCGAGTTGAAACGCAGGGCACGCGAGGAAGGTCCTTTTCCGCTGCGCTTCGATCCCGCCGGCGATGAGGCGGTGGTGAAGCTCCAGCAGGCGGCGCTCGATGCGATGCGGTTTTCCCCGCCGCCCTATGTGCCAACTCTGCGGCCGCTGCGCGAAACAAGCACGATCGCAACCCCAAGCCTCGCGCCAGCCGGCGAGGCGGTGTTTCCGCACCGCCCGCAGCCCGTGGTCGAAACTCCGGTGAAATCGGAATCACGCCCGCAGCCGATGCTCACGCCGATCTCCGGCATCAGCGCAGCTGAAATGCCACGCGCATTGCCGGAGTTTTCCGTTGAAATCAAGGGCAAGTCGCTGCGCGACTCGTGGCGCTTCATGATCCATGTCGATGCGAACGGCCGCGTGCTGGATTGCATCGCACTGAGCGGCGGCGAATCCCCCGCCACGAGCGCTCTCGCCGACTGGCTGCGACAGCTGGAATTCCAACCCGGCCCCCATGCCGCCGCTCGCTGGTTTGCCATCGACCTGGGAATCATCAACCAAGCCCCACATGCGCCTGACCCTCACTGAGCTCGCTGTTTTGGCGGTGTGCGTGCCGATGATTTTCGTCCTCGTGGCGACCATCATTTCGCGGACATCCCGTGTGCGGGCCGAGACCCGCGCCCTTTCCCGTCGGGTCATTTGCAGGCTCTGCCTTCACGCCTTCGAGGCCGATGAACGCGGCTTGGTCGAGTGCCCCCGCTGCGGGGCGCGAAACGAAAGGAAGTGATGGCAGGCGTGATGATTGCTTGCGCGGTCCCGCCAGAGCGGGCAGATTCGCCGGCGAAACCATGAACGAAAGACGCGTCGTCATCACCGGCATTGGCTGCCTCTCACCTTTAGGCAACGACCTTTCCTCCACTTGGGAGGGCATGAAGGCGGGGCGCAGCGGCATTGCGAGGATCACTCAGCTCGACCCCGAGCCCTTTGATTGCAAAATCGCGGGCGAGGTCAAAAATTTCGAGCCCGATGGTTATTTCAATGTGCCCAAGGACTCGCGTCGCGCGGATCGCTATGTGCAATTTGCCGTAGCGGCTTCGAAGATGGCGATGATCGATTCCGGCCTCGATGTTTCGGCAATCGATGCCCGCCGCTTCGGCGTCATGGTCGGCAGCGGCATCGGCGGCTTGGCCACGCTTGAAAACGAGCACACAACTTACATGACACGCGGGCCGAAACGGGTTTCGCCGTTCACAATTCCGATGATGATTTCCAACATCGCCAGCGGCATCATCTCGATGGAGTACGGCCTCAAGGGCCCTAACATGGTGATCGTCACCGCATGCGCGACCTCGAACCACAACATCGGCGAGGCATGGCGCATCATCAAGTTTGGCGATGCCGACGGCTTTCTCTGCGGCGGCGCCGAGGCGACGATCCTGCCGATGGGCCTCTGCGGCTTTGGCAACATGAAGGCCCTCAGCACGCGCAATGACGAACCCGAACGCGCATCGCGTCCCTTCGACAAAAACCGCGATGGCTTCGTGATGGGCGAAGGCGCGGGAGTCGTGATGCTCGAAGAACTTGAGCACGCCAAAAAACGCGGCGCGAAAATTTATGCCGAGCTCATCGGCTATGGCGTGAGTGCCGATGCCTACCACCTCAGCGCGCCATCACCCGATGGCAGTGGCCCGGCCTACGCGATCCAGATGGCCCTTAACCACGGCAAGAAAAATTCCAACGAGGTCAACTACCTCAATGCCCACGCGACATCGACCGGCCTCGGCGACATCGCAGAAACCAAAGCGATCAAGCTCGCCTTCGGCGATTATGCGAAGAAGGGCCTCATGGTCAGCTCGACCAAGTCGATGACCGGTCACATGCTTGGAGCTGCGGGCGGCATCGAGTTGATCGCAAGCGTGATGGCCATTAAGGACGGCATCGTGCCGCCAACGATCAATCTCGAGGATCCGGACCCCGAGTGCGACCTCGACTGCGTGCCGAATGTTGCGCGCGAGGCGGATGTCAAAATCGCGTTGAGCAACAGCTTCGGCTTTGGAGGCCACAATGCCTCGGTGCTGGTAAGCCGATTCGAATGATCATGGACGCGCCCCTTTACCGCCATCATCGCGAGGTCGCATTTGCCGACACCGATGCCGGCGGGTGGGTGCATTTCCCGAACATCCTGCGCTATGTCGAAGAGGCCGAGCATGCCTTTCTCAAATCGCGCGGCGTGCTGGTCTTTGATCGCGCGCTCGGCGGCTGGCCACGGGTGAATGTGAATTGCGATTTTGCCAAGCCCCTGCAATTCGGCGACCGCGTCGAAGTGCAACTCGCCATCGCACAAATCGGTAACAGCTCGGTGACATGGAAATTCGAGCTGCAAAACGAAGCCTTCGAATGCGCTGCTCATGGCAGCATGACGACCGTGCGCGTCGATCATGAGGGGCGACCCCAGCCGCTTAGCGATGCCGAGCGCATGGCGCTGGAAAATTCCCGCGCCTGATAGAGCATTTTGCTCAAATCTGTAGCTGGTGGTTGGGGTGCGGCGTGGGCAATTAGTGGCTTCGCCGGATTTCGAATGAGTCTTATCAATATGACTTAGCTATTAGACTTTATGTCGCAGCGGTAGCGGCACAACGCGAATGTTGGCTGGAGCGCGTCAGTTCTCCTGCTTCATATGGAACCCGGCTAGGTTCTTCACAATCACATGCAGCGGGTCGGAATCGCTCTGGGCTATCTGGGTTGAAAACACCGCATGCACATCTTGTTTGATGCTCACCCATCCAAAACCCAAATTCTCATCGGTTGTCATGGATTTTCCCCTACAATCTTCCCGATCCGCTCGCTCATGGTTGCGCGAAACTTTGCAGCCTCCTTGGCATCTTTGTCTTCACATGGCTTTTGCGCGCAACCTTCAAATTGCCTCCCAAGCGCTTGATGAGTTGACGCACCCCGCTTTCGGTTAATGTCTTTCGTGTCCGCTTCTTGATCCAAGCCTGTGCGTCGCGAGCTTGGCGAAATTTTCCTTCCTCTAGCCTCTTGAGTAAATCCTCGGCCACGGCACCTGAAACCGCCGGCTTGCGTGCTCCCCCCCACTTGCGCTCGAGCAGGCCCTCAACTCCTCTTTCGACCACGGTGTCGCGGTAGGTGAAGACCGTTTGGCGGCTCACTCCCACAATTTTCATGATTTCGTCTACCGTGTGTTCACGCTGTGCAATCAAGCGCACGACCAGCAAGCGCTTGCGCGCCCAATCCGCCTGCGGTTTATCCCAGGCATCATCAATTTGTTCTACGATCTCATTTCCGAGTTTGGGAAGTGTTCTCATGCCGAGATGAGGTTTCCCCTAAATCACCGATAA
>JBEINR010000200.1:0-1888 GCA_040377995.1 Akkermansiaceae bacterium
GCCACCGACACGAGCGAAATGCCACTGAAGCCGGCCTTCGACAGGCCAATGCAAAAAGCTGCCAACAGCCCGAGCAGGTAGAAGCACGACATCGCCCGCCCACCATCTGGCAATCGCCTACGGCCGCAAGCACAATCAAGCCCGGTCCCCTGCCCGCTTTTTTCCCTTCCCACACCACGGCATGCGCGGTCCAATCATGGCACATGCCCACCCTCTTCCGGCTCATTCGCCACACCTTCCGCTTTCCTCTGCTCAGTTCGCTATCGCTCACGATGGCCATCCTTTGCACCTCGCTCGTGCTGGTGCTGCCGGGCGTGACGATGCGCTTCATCGATGTGATCCTCGCCAAAAACCGTCCCGACCTCATTGTTTCCACCGCTGCCACCGGCATCGCTGCGATCTTTGCCCGCCAGTTGCTTTTTTCGCTCCGCACCCTCGTCAACAACGCGCTCGAACTGAAGCTCACCCATCTCGTACGCGTCGAACTCTACGACAAACTCCAACGCCTACCGGTGAAGTGGTTCGATTCAAACTCGTCCGGCGAAATCATGTCCCGCGTCGCCGATGATGTGCCGACGATGGACCGCGTGATGATCGAAGGGGTCGATCAGGCCATCGCCTCGGTGCTGCAATTTCTGATCGTCATCGGCTTCATGCTCCACCACTCGTGGCAGCTCACGCTGGTGACGCTCGCACCGCTGCCCTTCATCGGCCTCATCACCAGTTGGTGGGCCCGCCGATCCGAACCGATGTGGCGCGCCTCGTCGGAAGCCTCATCCGCCCTCCACGCGATCCTCCACGACAACCTTGCCGGCATCCGCCTCATCAAGTCCTACACGGTCGAGCCGAAAGCCTTGGAAAATTTCGACAAAGCCTCGCGCCGGATCGGCGAAAAACACATGGATGTGATGCGCGGCCAAGCAGTCGTGTGGCCGAGCGTTTCATTCATCGCCGAGTCCGGCATCATTCTCATGGTCGGCTTCGGCACCTGGTGGGCCCTCGCGGGAAAAATTTCCGCGGGCACGGTCATTTCATTCCTCGTCGCATGGGGTTTCCTCTTTGATCCGATTTCGCGCATCAACACACTTTCGCAAACCTTCACTCGCGGGGTGGTCGCGGCCAAACGCATCTTCGGCATCATCGACACACCCGACGAAAGCCACCTCACCGAAGGCCTGCGCCCGGAATTGATCCGCGGCCATGTGCGCTTCGAAAATGTCGCCTTTCACTACGCGGAAAACGCGCCGGCGATCGAAGGCCTCACGCTCGAAGCCCTGCCCGGCGAAACCATCGCCCTCGTCGGTGCCACTGGTGCGGGGAAATCCACCGTGCTCAACCTCCTCACCCGTTTCTACGAACCCAGCAACGGCCGCATCCTCATCGACGGCATACCGCTGCAGGAAATTTCCAAGGAATGGCTGCGCGATCAACTCGGCTATGTGACGCAAGAAAGTTTCCTCTTCAACACCACCGTGCGCGAAAACCTCTTGCTCGCGAAACACGATGCCAGCGACGATGAACTCTGGTCCGCCCTCGAAGCGGCCAATGCCGCGAACTTCGTGAAATCCAATCCGCTCGGACTCGACGCCATCGCCGGCGAACGCGGCGGAAGATTTTCCGGCGGCGAAAAACAACGGCTCTCCATCGCCCGCGCCCTTCTCAAAAACCCGCCCATCCTGCTGCTCGACGAAGCGACCTCGGCGCTCGACAACCGCACCGAACGCCTCGTCCAGGACGCGCTCGAAAACCTCAGAGCCGACCGCACCTGCTTCGTCATCGCCCACCGCCTCTCCACCGTGCGTCAGGCCGATCGCATCTGCGTCCTCGAAAAAGGCCGAGTCATCGAACTCGGCACCCACGAGGAACTCATCAAGCGCAACGGCGCCTA
>JBEINR010000151.1:0-2443 GCA_040377995.1 Akkermansiaceae bacterium
AAACTCCCGGACATCAGCGGCACGGTCTACATCATCGGCGGCGCCGAAATCTATCAGGCCTTTCTTCCGCACACCGACGAAGTCCTCGTCACCCATGTGCTCGAGCCTCACGCTGGCGACACCTATCTGCCACGCTTTGAAGATGAGTTTCCGCACTCGACGATCATCGAGACTCATCCGCAATTTGAGATCCGTCGCTGGACGCGCGAGGCGAACTAAAGCAAATTCACTCTGCGATCCAGCTCATCCGCAACAACTCACGAAGCCTCTCCGGATCGGTCGCCTTGGTCTTGGCCACAAAACCCCGCGCATGCGCGAAATGCACATCTTCGCATTGACCGATGCGGGTGAAATCAAGACGCGGATGATCATTGTGTCGCGAAAGCCCGAAGCCCTTGCTGCGTCGATCGGGGTACACCAAGCCGACAATCTTGCTGCCTTCGGGATGCCGCAAAATGAATCGCCCGACACCGGCCGAAGGCTCATCGGGCAGCGGTTCCGTGCGCGGCAGGTAAAGCACGCGAAATGATTCGCCACCGCTCTCAATGTCCCAAAATTCGCTTATTATACCGATGATATCCAATCGCTTGCGCAGGCCCTTGATGTAGGCGACGAGATCCTCGCCGATCCAACGCATCATTTCCCAAAGGATCGCACCCTTTTCCAATCTGCAGGAATTCGCGAATCTCCGCAGCAAGGTCACATCGACCGGAGAGTTCATCTTCGCCAGCGTATCGCGCCCGATACCGAGCCAACGTGATGTTTCCTGCGGCCCGCGCGTGTCGAGCCACTCGGCCGGCTCAAGCCAGTCGCAGAACGAACGGGCATCATCATACATGCCCAGATGCTGAAGCACCAAACTCAGCGAACAAAGTGGCTCATGGTCGCGGGGAAATTGATGATGATCGAAATTCCCCAGTTCTGGCTGATGCTCCCCGCCGACATCGACCACCGCGATGGTCGGATCAGCCAGATCGGCCGCGGTCGGTTCCCTGCGCACAATCGGCGCCGGACTCACCGCCAACAACACGCAGCAGGCAAGAAACTCGTCTTTGTGCGAACTGCCGGGATGGGTGACGATGAGCGAATAATTCATAGGGAAAATTGAAGTGAAGGGGTCTAACACCGATCCTGCACAACCTGCAACCTCAAGCAGAGTTTTTTATCATATGGTCCGACTACCAATGCGTTTGACGACAAAACCATTCGCAAAAAATTCCATTGGCGCGGCACTCTCGGGCATCTAAATCAATGCCTGTAAATTTCACCCATGATCACCCGTCGCGAAATCCTCCAACACCTCGCCACCCTCGCCGCATGGAGCGCCGCACGCTCCACACTCACCGCCGCCGAAAATCCATCGGCCGCCAATGATCCCGGCAAACCATTCGACAGAGATTGGCTGATCTCGGAAGCCAAGCGCATCGCGAGCCTTCCTTACGATGCACCACCATCGAAACTTCCCGCATGGATCGAAGGCCTCGACTATGATGGCTATCAATCGATCAAGTACCGCCCGGAAAAAGCACTCTGGCATGACGAGAACCGCCAACTCGAAGCACGGCTCTTCCACCTTGGATTGTTTTTCCGTCACCCGGTCACGATTCACGAAGTCGATGACGGCCGCGCCCGCACGATTTCCTACTCCAAGGACCTCTTCACCTACGGCAAAAATCTCAAGGTGCCCGAGCATCAGGAAAACCTCGGCTTTGCCGGATTCCGCGTCGGCATGGCTCCCGACTTCAATGCCGACATGTTCGCATTCCTAGGCGCCAGTTATTTCCGCGCGGTCGGTGGCACCAAACAATATGGACTCTCGGCACGCGGGCTCGCAGTCGACACCGCTTTGCCACGCCCGGAGGAGTTCCCCGACTTCCGCCAGTTCTGGCTCGAAAAACCGGCGAAAAATTCCGGCACCCTGCGCATCCACGCGCTGCTCGACAGCCCCTCGATCGCCGGTGCCTACACCTTCGATGTCACACCCGGCGAAATGACACTCATGGAGGTTGATGCCACGCTCTTCCCACGCAAGAGCATCGAACGCGTTGGCATCGCGCCACTCACCTCGATGTATCAGTGCGCCGAGAACGATCGCCGCGTCGCCGACGACTGGCGCCCGGAGATCCACGACTCCGACGGACTCGCGATGTGGAATGGCACCGGCGAATGGATCTGGCGACCACTCGTGAATTCACCCGTGCTGCGCTTCAATTCGTTTCTCGACGAAAACCCGAAGGGCTTCGGCCTACTCCAGCGCGATCAAAAATTCGACCACTATCTCGACGACGGCGCGATGTATCATAAGCGGCCATCGCTTTGGGTCGAGCCCCTCGAAGCATGGGGCAAAGGTCAGATCCAACTCGTCGAAATCCCAAGCCCCGACGAAACCTTCGACAACACCGTCGCATTTTGGAACCCTGAAGAAGCTTTCACCCCCGGCCAA
>JBEINR010000076.1:0-4541 GCA_040377995.1 Akkermansiaceae bacterium
ATCGGGCAGCCGCTGGCCATGCCGGAAACGATGTGGCCGGTGTGGCAGAAGGGCGTGCCGCAATCCATGCAACGCGCGCCTTGAGCACGGCGTTCTTTGTCATCGCCATGAATTTTGAATTCGCGCCAGTTCTTGAGGCGTTCGACAGGAGCGATTTCGGAATCGGTCTTGCGAGCGATTTCCATGAATCCGGTAGGCTTGCCCATGATGTTGTTCGTTGATTGGTGTGATTGAAATGTGTTTTTAGAAGCAAGAATCAAGACTGTAAGATTCAAGAGAAGAGGGGAAATGTTTCATGCTCAATCCGCTGAGTTTCTTTGTCTTGTTTCTTGTGTCTTGAAGTCTTGAGTCTCTATCAGTTGCCGCCGACGCGTGAGAGGTCTTTGAGGTTTTCCTCGAAGGCTGCCATGGCAGCTTCGTCGCCGGAGAGTCCTTGTTCTTCGACCTTGCGGAAGCATTCCAGCATGCGCTCGTAGTCACGCGGGAAGACCTTGAAGAACTTCGGCAGCTCGGCATCCCAGTTGGCGAGGATGTGTTTGCCACGCGGCGAACCGGTGAGCTCGACATGCTTTTCGATTTCCGACTTCACATTGGCGATGTCCGCATCACCGCACTCGATGAGGCGGTAGAGGTTGACCATGTCCTTGTTGAGGCGTTTTTCGAAAAGTCCGTCGAGGTCGTAGACATAGGCCACGCCGCCGGACATGCCTGCGGCGAAGTTGCGTCCGGTCGCGCCGAGAACGATCACTTGCCCGCCCGTCATGTATTCGCAGCCGTGGTCGCCCACGCCTTCGACGACGGTTTTGACACCCGAGTTGCGGACGCAGAAGCGTTCGCCTGCGATGCCGTTGATGTAGGCTTCGCCGGAAGTCGCGCCGTAGAACGCGACATTGCCGATGAGGATGTTATCCTCGGGTGCGAAGAGCGAGCCGCGGGTCGGGTAGATCGCAATCTTCGCACCGGAGAGGCCTTTGCCGACATAGTCGTTGGCGTCGCCCTCGAGGGTGAAGGTCATGCCTGGTGGGCAGAACGCGGCAAACGACTGGCCGGCGCTGCCGTTGAACTTCAGCTGGATCGTGTCTTCGGGCAGGCCTTTGCCACCGTATTTGCGGGTCACTTCGCTGCCGGTGATCGTGCCAACCACGCGGTTGATGTTGGTGATCGGCAGCTCGGCGCGGACTTTTTCGCCGCGTTCGATGGCCGGCCTGCAGAGCGCGAGCAGGTGGGTGTTGTCGAGGGCTTGCTTGAGGCCGTGGTCTTGCTCTTGAGAGCAAATGCCGAGGACTTCATCGCCGACATCCGGCTTGTGGAAGATCGTGGTGAGATCCACACCGGCGGCCTTCCAGTGATCGGAAGCTTCGCGGGTATCGAGGCATTCCACATGGCCGACCATTTCATTGATCGTGCGGAAGCCGAGCTCGGCCATGATTTCGCGCAGCTCCATGGCGATGAAGGTCATGAAATTGACCACATGCTCGGGTTTGCCGGCGAAATTTTTGCGGAGTTTCGGATCCTGGGTGGCGACGCCGACCGGGCAGGTGTTTTTCTGGCAGACGCGCATCATCAGGCAGCCGACCGAGACCAGTGGTGCGGTGGCGAAGCCGTATTCTTCGGCGCCGAGAAGTGCGGCGATCGCGACATCGCGACCGGTCTTGAGCTGACCGTCGGTTTCGAGCACCACGCGGCTGCGGAGGTCGTTGAGGAGGAGGATCTGGTTGGTTTCGGCAAGGCCCAGCTCCCATGGAGCGCCGGCATTGTAGATCGACGAAGATGGCGAGGCACCAGTGCCGCCGTCGTGACCGGAGATGAGGATCACATCCGCGTGGGCCTTGGCGACGCCAGCGGCGATCGTGCCGACGCCGACTTCTGCGACCAGCTTCACATTGATGCGGGCGCGCGGGTTGGAATTTTTCAAATCGTGGATCAGCTCGGCGAGGTCTTCGATCGAGTAGATGTCGTGGTGAGGTGGTGGCGAGACCAGTCCGACGCCGGGCGTCGAGTGGCGGACCTTGGCGACCCATGGGTAGACCTTGGAGCCGGGGAGTTCGCCGCCTTCGCCGGGTTTTGCGCCTTGGGAAATTTTGATTTGGATTTCGTCGGCGTTGACCAGGTATTCGCTGGTGACGCCGAAGCGGCCGGAGGCGACTTGCTTGATCGCCGAGCGTTTGCTGTCGCCGTTTGGCAGTGGCTTGAAGCGTTCCGGGTCTTCACCGCCTTCGCCGGTGTTGGATTTGCCGCCGATGCGGTTCATCGCGATCGCGAGCGTTTCGTGGGCTTCCTGCGAAATCGAGCCGTAGGACATCGCGCCGGTTTTGAAGCGCTTGGTGATCATTTCGATCGGCTCCACTTCCTCGATCGGCACCGACTTGCGGTTGCCCTTGAACTTCATCAGGCCGCGCAGCGTTGAGAGGTTTTCGCTCTGGTTGTCGACCTTGGCGGCGTACTGCTTGAAGACCTCGTAGCTGCCGGTGCGCACCGCCTTTTGGAGGAGGTGAATCGTTTCCGGATTGAAAAGGTGGTATTCGCCGTCCTTGCGCCATTGGTACATGCCGCCGGATTCGAGCGCGCGTTCTTCGGTCTCGATGTGGCGGTCGGGGAATGCATGGCGGTGGCGGATGAGGCACTCCTCGGCGACTTGCTCGATGTCGGATCCTTCGCAACGGCTGGAGGCGCCGGTGAAGTACTTGTTCACGAGCTCGGTGTTGAGGCCGATCGTTTCGAAAATTTGCGCGCCGCGATACGAAGCAACCGTCGAGATGCCCATCTTGGCCATGGTCTTGACCACGCCCTTGATCGAGCCTTTGAGGAAGTTGTAGACCGCCTTGTCGAAGTCGATGTCCATCATCTCGTCCTTGATCATCTGGTGGATCGAGTCGAAGGCCATGTAGGGGTTGATCGCGTCGGCGCCGAAGCCGATGAGCGTCGAGAAGTGGTGGACTTCGCGGGCTTCGCCGGTTTCGAGCACGATGGAAACTTTCGTGCGGGTGCCTGAGCGGACCAAGTGGTGGTGGAGGCCGCCCATGACCAGCAGGGTGGGCATCGCCGCGTGGGTCGCGCTGATGTTGCGGTCTGAAACGATGAGGATGTTGAAGCCGTCGGCGATCGCCTTGTCGGCCGCGGCGCAGAGTTCTTCGAAACCTTTCTCGAGGCCGGCGCCGTTGTCTTTGGCGACGAAGAGCGCGTCGAGCGTGGTGGCCTTGAAGCCGCTGAGCGAAACTTCGCGGAGTTGTGCGAGCTGCTTGTTATCGATGAGCGGATTGTCGAGGCGGATCAGGCGGCACGAGTGCGGGCCGGGATCGAGCAGATTGCCTTCCGAGCCGATGAAGGTCTCGGTGGCGGTGACGAGTTCCTCGCGGATGCAATCGAGCGCCGGGTTGGTGACCTGGGCGAAGATCTGCTTGAAGTACTGGTAGAGGTGTTTCGGTTTGTCCGAAAGCACCGCGAGGGGGGTGTCGTTGCCCATCGATGCGATCGGTTGCACGCCGGTGGTGGCGGTGGGCCCGAGCAGCATGCGGAGGTCTTCGTAGGTGTACCCGAAGGCGAGTTGACGCTCGAGCACGCGATCGCTCTCGACAGTTTTTGGAGCTTTCGGTGCGGGGAGGTCTTTGAGGAAAACGCGGTTTTCATCGAGCCACTTTTTGTAGGGCTTGGCCGAGTAGACGCGTTTTTTCACTTCCTCGTCGGGCACGATGCGTCCTTCGTCCATGTCGACGAGGAACATGCGGCCGGGTTGGAGTCGGCCTTTTTGCACGACAGTGAGCGGGTCGAGATCGGGAATGACGCCGACTTCGGAGGCCATGATGACGAGGTCGTCTTGCGTGACATAGTAGCGGCTCGGGCGCAGACCGTTGCGGTCGAGCACGGCGCCGATCTGGCGGCCATCGGAGAAGGTGATCGAGGCAGGGCCGTCCCATGGCTCCATCATGCAGGCGTGGAACTCGTAGAAGGCCTTCTTGTCCTCATCCATCATCGTATGACGCTCCCATGGCTCGGGGATCATCATCATCATCGCGTGGACCAGGTCATAGCCGCCGAAGTGCATGAACTCGAGGGCGTTGTCGAAGCGCGCCGAGTCGGATCCGTCCTCAACGATCACCGGGAAGACGCGCGAGATGTCGCCTTCGAAGAGGTCGCTTTGGCAGAGTGCCTGACGAGCCTTCATGAAGTTGGCGTTGCCCATCACCGTGTTGATTTCACCGTTGTGGGCGATGAAGCGGTTGGGGTGGGCGCGCGACCAACTTGGGAAGGTGTTGGTCGAGAAACGGGTGTGCATCAGCGCGAGGGCCGACTCGAAATCCGGGTCGTGGAGATCGGGGAAATACTCAGAGAGTTGGCAGGGCGTGAGCATGCCCTTGTAAACCATCGTGCGGGCCGAGAGATTGGTGACATAGTGGTAGTCACCGCCAATCGCCGCTGGGGCGCCTATGGTCAGCCGGTGAAGTGGAGCGGGTATCCGGGCGAGAACCCGCGCGCGCAGTGGTCCGAGCGCTTCCTGGTCGAGGGCGCCGACGCCACGCTCGCAAAGTGGGCCGCGAGCGACG
>JBEINR010000072.1:0-4688 GCA_040377995.1 Akkermansiaceae bacterium
CAGTCGCGCTCGAAGTACGGCGCCAAGCGCCCGAAGCCCGGTGCCGCCGCCGCCCCCGCGAAGAAGAAGTAATTTTAACCACTCAACCCCCAGCCCACCCACGCCATGCCACGCCGCAAGCGAGTTTTCACCAAGCCGGATCGCCGCGATCCCCGTTACGACAGCGCCCTCGTCGGTCACCTGATTTCCAAGGTGATGACCGATGGCAAGCGCTCTCTCGCACAACGCATTGTTTATGCCGCGATCGATCGCGCCAACGAAGGCATCGACACCGTCGATCCGCTCGAAGTGATCACCCGCGCCGTCGAGAACTCGAAGCCGCGCGTTGAGGTCAAGTCCCGCCGCGTCGGTGGTGCGACCTATCAAGTGCCGCTCGAAGTTGCCGCCGATCGTTCGGAGTCGCTCGCAATGCGCTGGCTTGTTTCCTACGCCCGCAACCGCAAAGGCACGCCGATGCATGTGGCTCTCGCCAACGAAATCAAGGACGCCGCCAACAACCAAGGCGCGGCCGTGCGCAAGCGCGACGACGTCCACAAGATGGCTCAGGCCAACCGCGCCTTCGCCCACTTCCGCTTCTAATCCACCTCCGCGCCACCGCGCGACTCCCTCGTGAATCCGAACAGTCCAGAACGCCAACATGTGCTCGAACGCACCCGTAATATCGGGATTGCGGCGCACATCGACGCGGGCAAGACGACCCTCACCGAGCGGATTCTTTTCTACACCGGCATGATCCACAAGATCGGCGAGGTGCACCACGGTTCGGCCACGACCGACTGGATGGAACAAGAGCGCGAGCGCGGCATCACCATCACATCCGCCGCCGTCACCACCGAATGGTGGCAACGCGTGGAGGAGGGGACTTTCAAGCTTTTCCCCGAACAAAAGCAACGCATCAACATCATCGACACCCCCGGCCACGTGGACTTCACCGCCGAGGTGGAGCGCTCGCTGCGCGTGCTCGATGGCGCGATCGTCGTGTTCTGCGGCGTTGCCGGTGTCCAACCGCAGACCGAAACCGTCTGGCGCCAAGCGACCAAGTACCATGTGCCGCGCATCGTGTTCGTCAACAAGATGGACCGCACCGGTGCCGACTTCGACCGCGTGTTCGGCGAAGTGAAGGAAAAACTCGGCGCCAATGCCGTGCGCATTCTCATCCCGATCGGTTCCGAGGAAAACCTCAAGGGCCAGATCGATGTGGTCAACCGCAAGGCGGTCTATTTCTCCGATGACGACAAGTTTGGCTCGACCTACACCGTCAAGGAACTCGACGCCGAGCAAAAGAAAATCGCCGACCAGGCCTACAACGAGCTGCTCAACGCCGTTGCCGATGTCGATGAAACGGTCGGCGAAAAATTCCTGATGGAGGAGACGGTCACTCTCGAGGACCTCAAGCAAGGCATCCGCCGCGCGACCATCGCCAACAAGCTCATCCCGGTGGCCGGTGGATCGGCCTTCAAAAACAAGGGTGTGCAATACCTTCTCGACGCGGTGGTGGACTACCTCCCCAGCCCGCTCGACATCCCTGCCGCAATCGGCATGGATCCTGAAAACGAGGAAACCCGCATCGAGGTGGAAACCACCGATCACGGGAAATTCGTCGCCCTCGCATTCAAACTCTGGGCCGACAAGTTCGTTGGTAAATTGGTTTTCTTCCGCGTCTACTCCGGCGTCGTCCGCAAAGGCGACACGGTCTACAACCCGCGCACCCGCCGCAGTGAGCGCGTCGGTCGCCTGATCCAAATCCAAGCCAACGAGCACAAGGATATCGACGCTTGCTACGCCGGCGACATCGCCGCGATGGTCGGCCTCAAGAATGTCACCACCGGCGACACGCTCGCCGCGCTGAACCACGATGTGGTGCTCGAGCCCCCGACTTTCCCCGAGCCTGTTATCTCGATGGCCGTCGAGCCCAAGACCAAGGCCGATCAGGAAAAACTCGCTCTCGCACTCGGCCGCCTTTCCGAGGAAGACCCGACCTTCAATGTGAAGACCGATGAGGAAACCGGTCAGACGATCATCTCTGGCATGGGCGAGCTCCACCTTGAGATCATCATCGATCGCCTCCGCCGCGAGTTCAAGGTCGACGCCAACACCGGTGCGCCGCAAATCGCTTACCGCGAAACCATCACCACCGCCGCCGGTGGCGAAGGTAAACTCGTCAAACAATCCGGCGGCCGCGGCCAATACGGTCATGTGATCCTTTCCATGAAGCCCAACGAAAAGGGCAAGGGTCTCACCATCGAGAACAAGGTCATCGGTGGCACGATTCCCAAGGAATACATCAACGCCGTTTACAAGGGCGTGAACGAAGCCATGAGCAACGGCATCATCGCCGGCTACCCGGTGGTCGATGTTCATGTCGAGATCCTCGACGGTTCGTACCACGATGTGGATTCGAACGAAAACGCCTTCACCATGGCCGCCATCTTCGCGATGAAGGACGGCTTCAAAAAGGCCAAGTCGATCCTGCTCGAGCCCATCATGGCAGTGGAAGTTTCCACCCCCGATGACTACCAAGGCGATGTCATGGGCGACCTCAATCGCCGCCGTGGACAAATCCAGAACATGGAGTCGAAAGGCAAGCTCGCCATCGTCCGCGCCAATGTCCCTCTCAAGGAAATGTTCGGCTACTCCACTGCCGTCCGCACCCTCTCATCTGGCCGCGCTTCCTATGCGATGACCCCATCACATTTCGAGCAGGTCCCAACCAATATCGTCGAAGATATCGTAAGCGACCGCTTAGGCTGATCACTCGCCCTGAAGAACAACAAAGCAACCGTCAACCAAGCTCCACCATGGAAAACCAGAAAATCCGCATCCGCCTCCGCGCATTCGATCATCGCGCGATCGACCGCTCCGCCCAAGAAATCGTGGAGACCGCCAAACGCACTGGCGCTCGCGTTGCCGGCCCCATCCCTCTTCCGACCCGCATCGAAAAGTTCAGTGTCAACCGCTCGGTCCACGTGAACAAGAAGTCCGCCGAACAATTCGAAATCCGCACTCACAAGCGTCTGCTCGACATCGTCGACCCCACCGCTCGCACCGTCGACGAACTCAAGAAGCTCAACCTTCCCGCCGGCGTCGACATCACGATCCGCATCTGAGCATCCGCCCCATCATTTCCTCTCTCTCCCAGCCTCCAACACCCAACACTTTTCAGCCATGTCACTCGGCCTCCTCGGTAAAAAAATCGGCATGACCCGCCTCTTCGATCAACAGGCGGGATCCATGATTCCCGTGACCGTCATCGATGTCTCGGGCAACGCCATCCTCCAGGTTAAGACCGTGGAGAAAGACGGCTACACCGCGCTTCAAATCGGTTTCGACGATCAAAAGGAACAACGCGTTTCCAAGCCGGATCTCGGCCGCTTCAAGAAAGCCGGTTCCACGCCGAAGCGCTTCATCCAAGAGTTCCGCTTTGAAAAAGGCGCCGCCACTCCCGAAGCGCATCCGGGCCTCGAGCTTTTCAGCGCCGGTCAATGGGTCGACGTCATCGCCGATAGCAAAGGCCGCGGCTTCCAAGGCGCCGTGAAACGCCACGGATTCGGTGGTCTCAAGATGACCCACGGCTCCATGATGCACCGCCGTACCGGCGCCATCGGTTGCCGCTCGACTCCCGGTCGCGTTTGGAAAAACCAAAAGATGCCCGGTCACATGGGCACCACCCGCACCACCGTTCAAAACCTCAAGGTCGTCGCCGTTCGCCCCGAAGATGGCGTGATCCTCATCTCCGGCGCTGTCCCCGGATCCAAAGGTGGCTACGTCACCGTCCGCCCGGCCAAAAAGAAGACCGCCTGATTTATTTCACCGGCCCCTGAAACCTCACCAGACACCAAGCCATGTCCGCCAAGTCCCTTACTATTGAAGACGCCCAAGCCGCCAATTTCGTGTTGGTCGGCCCGGAAAAAGGCCGTCAAGCCGTGCACGACCTCGTCACCGCTTACCGCGCCAACCGCCGCTCCGGCTCCGCCAACACCAAGACCCGTGGCGAAGTCTCCGGCAACAACAAGAAAATCTACAAACAAAAAGGCACCGGCAACGCCCGTCACGGTGACAAGCGCGCCCCGATCTTCGTCGGTGGTGGTGTGGTCTTCGGCCCCCGCCCGCGCGACTACTCGAAGAGCGTTTCCAAAACCGTCCGCAAGCTTGCCCTCCGCCGCGTCCTCGGCGACCTCGTCCGCGGCGAAAAGATCAAAGTCGTCGATTCGTTCTCGATCGCCGATGGCAAGACCAAGTCCTTCGTTTCCGCGATCAACGCCGTCACCAACCCCGGCAAGATCCTCGTCGTTTCCAACTCGTTTGACGATTCCACCTACCTCGCCGGCCGCAATGTCGCATGGGCCCAACTGGTCACCGGCTCGGATGTGAATGTCGAACAACTCCTCCTCGCGAACTCCGTCATCCTCGTGGGTGACGCTGTTCAAACCCTCGCCCAGCGCACCGCCTGAACCCCGGACCCCACCCCGCGATCATGAAAGACATCTACCAGGTCATCAAGAATGTCCGCCTCAGTGAGAAGGCCGCCCTTCTCCAAGAAACCAACAACGAGGTCACCCTCGAAGTGGACCGCAAGGCCAACAAGCTGGAAATCAAGCAGGCTGTCGAGCAGCTGTTCGGAAAATCCGTCACCGGAGTCCGCACCGCCAACTACGACGGCAAGCTCCGCCGCAAGCGCCGGTCCGACA
>JBEINR010000113.1:0-3207 GCA_040377995.1 Akkermansiaceae bacterium
CTCTCCCCGTCAATTCCTCTCAAAGCAAAATCCGAAGTCGACAGATCATTTGGATCATTTCGACCACAGAGAGCACGGAATACACGGAATGAGGGGAGGGTTTTGCCGAGGAATGCGTGTCGCAGCGCCCATCAAAACTCCGTGCGCTCTGTGTACTCCGTGGTGAAAATTCTTAACCACAGAGAGCATGGAATACACGGAATGAGAAGAAGGTTGAGCTGAGGGATGATTGATGCAGTCCTAACATAACTCCGTGCGTTCTGTGTACTCCGTGGTGAAAATTCTTAACCACAGAATGCACGGAATACACGGAATGAGAAGAGGGTTGAGCTGAGGAATGATTGATGCAGTCCTAACATAACTCCGTGCGCTCTGTGTGCTCTGTGGTTAGAAATCTTAACCGCAGAACGCACGGACTTTTGCTGATTTTCAAGAGGTGCATCTTTTGCATTTCAACCTCCGAATTCGAGTAGAAGATGAGTTTGTTATGATCGATCGCCCGGTTCACTAGATCCTTGCGGGTAGCCGTTTGGGTCGGCTATACCTTGTCGCAAACAGCCCTAAGCCTCGGCAGCTTTTGCGATGCGCAGGAGTTTGGCTTCCTCGAGGTGGGGGGCAAGGATTTGGAGGCCGACGGGGAGGTTCTTTGCTCCATCGAAATCGGTATTGCCGCAGGGCACGGAAATGCCGGGGATGCCGGCGAGGTTGGCGGAGAGCGTGAAGATGTCGGAGAGGTATTCGTGCAGCGGGTCGGCGGCGCCGGCGCCGATTTTGCGTGCGGGGCTGGGTGCGACAGGCGAGATGATCGCGTCGACTTTTTGGAAGGCATTTTCGAAATCCTGGCGGATGAGCGTGCGGACTTTTTGGGCGCGGCCGTAGTAGGCATCGTAGTAGCCTGAGGACAGCACATGGGTGCCGAGGATGATGCGGCGTTTCACTTCGGGGCCGAATCCTTCTTCGCGCGATTTGCGGTAGAGGTCGGCGATGTCGGCTGGTTGCTTGGTGCGATGACCGTAGCGGATGCCATCGAAGCGCGAGAGGTTGGATGACGCTTCGGCGGGTGCGATGATGTAGTAGGTCGCCACCGCGTGTTCGGTGTGGGGCAGCGAGATGTCGACAATTTCCGCGCCGAGGTCGCGAAGTTTGGCGATGGCATTTTCCACTGTGTGTCTCACCCCGGGGTCGATGCCGTCGCCGAAGTATTCGCGCGGCAAGCCGAGCTTCATGCCTTTTACGCCATCGTGCAGCGTGGCGAGGTAATCGGGCACCGGGACATCGAGCGAGGTTGAGTCGAGCGGGTCGAATCCGGCGATCGCTTGCAGGATCATCGCCGCGTCTTCGACGGATTGCGTGAGGGGTCCGATCTGGTCGAGTGACGACGCGAAGGCCACAAGCCCGTAGCGTGAGACGCGGCCGTAGGACGGCTTGAGGCCGACCACGCCGCAGTGCGAGGCGGGTTGGCGGATTGAGCCACCGGTGTCGGAGCCGAGCGTGGCGATGGCGGTGCGGTCGGCCACGGCAGCGGCGGATCCACCGGAAGAACCGCCTGGAATGCGTGAGTGGTCGTGCGGGTTGCGGGTCGTTTGCAGCGCGGAATTTTCCGTCGCCGAGCCCATGGCGAATTCGTCCATGTTGAGGCGGCCGAAAGGAATCGCTCCGGCGGCACGGAGTTTGCGGATGACGGTGGCGTCGTAGGGTGAGAGGTAATTTTCGGCGAGGAACTTTGATCCGCAGGTGCAGGGTTGGCCGAGCACATTGATGTTGTCCTTGATGCCGATCGGGATGCCGCCGAGCGGCAATGTGAGATCCGCCTTCGAGGCCTCGGCGAGTGCCGACTCGAGATCATGGCTGAGGTAAGCACCGGTCTGCGGATCGCGGGTGGCGATGTCGTTTGCGAGATCGCGGAGTGCGGCTTCGGGAGTGGTTTCGCCAGCGAGAAATTTTTGGCGGAGCGTGGTAAGCGTCATGAATGCGTGGGGAAATGGATGAGGCGGCGGTGGGAGCGATCAGGCATCGGTCACGACCTTGGGCACGCGGATTTGGCTTTGGGCTTGGTCGGGTGCGTTTTGCAGGACGGCGGCGGGTGGCAGGCTTTCGTGCGGTTCGTCGTTGCGCATGCGACCGAAGACGGGCGACGGGTGGGCGGTGGGTTCGATGTTGGCGACATCGAGCTGCATCAGTGAGCGGGCGCGTTCGATGATCGCCTCGAGTTGCGGTTGGAAGACCGCGACTTCGTCGTCATTGAGTTCGAGTCGCGCGAGATTGGCGACATGGCGGACATCGATGTCGGATTGCTGCATGGCCCTAGGTTGCCGCGATCCTGCCGCTTTTTCCAAGTTTCAAGTTCAGCGGAAATGGGCGGGCCTGATTCAGCCCAGATTCGAAGATGGAACCACGAAAGGCAGGTAACAACCCGCCCGTGATTGCCGGTGAACAAATCGAAACGCTGAGACGCCGTGAGCGCAGAGGACTTCGCAGAGAGAAATTTGAGTGATCTTCACCGGGGCCTATCCATGCTTACAAAACTCGGCGCTTTCCTCTGCGAGCTCCGCTTCTCGGCGTTTCGCTGAAAACAAACGAAATCAATTCGTCTGGGAAATCGTACCGGTATGGTAGGGCGATGCGGCCCGTAGCGCCGTAGCCCCAGCCGCAGGCGCCAAAGCGGGCAGGATGTCCACGCTCCCTTTAAGAGGTCGATTCTTCGATAACCCTGCATGCAAGAACGGACCTTTCGGAGAGAGGTCCCTGCCGTATGAATCGGCGCCGCGTGGCTGCGTCGCCCTACCATTCACTTTGTCTACTCAGCGGTCCGGTTGCTTGGCTTGATCGCTGGCGGGCGTGGAGGCCTTGCTTTGTGATTCGCGGGCGGTGGTGAGCCTTTCGATGAGCCTTGAATCGTTGGGGAATGCCTTGAGGGCTTTTTCGAAGGCCTCGATGGCTTCGATGGGTTTGTGGATGGCCATGAAATAATCGCCGATTTGCCCGGCCATGGGGGTGAGCACCAACGGTGCCTTCATCAGCGGGCTGGCTGTTTGCCTGTCGGCGGCGGCGCTGAACCAATTGTAGGCGATGTTGCGGTTTTCTACGGATCCTGCGAGTGCGAGTTGGCCGCGGGCATTGGCGTTGATCATTTCGAGGGCGCGGAAGGCGCGGTTCCATTCCGAGCGTTCGGCCGACTCGGATGCGAGTTTCTGGTTGGCGGCCATC
>JBEINR010000001.1:0-23356 GCA_040377995.1 Akkermansiaceae bacterium
GCTCGTAATTTTTATGAGAGCGGAACCGAAACCCTGCGGAACCGGAACCACGGAACCAGTTCCGCAGCCGTTCCGTTTGACATCGATCCGTTCCGTAAAAGGTGAAAAAGCACGGAAGGGAACAAGCGGAACTAATCAAAGCCTGCGCGGCCGCGCACGGCGTGACCACCCGCGCCGTTCGGAAGTGGCGAGACCAGGCCGACGGCCGGTGGAGTAAATTTCTAGCGGAACGCGCCGCAGCCGGGATGGTGCCGGTCGGCTTGGCCTCACCGGCTGCCCCGGCCGTTTCCCGCGAGTGGTCCGATGAGGAACTCGCCCTGGATAATCAGATCCGGAAAATGAAAGAGGCGACCGCCGATCTCCGCGAGCGTGCGGAACTCGCCAAGAGCGTCGGCGACCTCGATGCCGAGATGGCCCTGCGCCGCATGTG
Source organism: Akkermansiaceae bacterium (assembly GCA_040377995.1). GTDB lineage: Bacteria > Verrucomicrobiota > Verrucomicrobiia > Verrucomicrobiales > Akkermansiaceae > Luteolibacter. The sequence goes on from JBEINR010000001.1 coordinate 431, forward strand.
GCTCCAGCACGCCGAGGCCCTTCGCCGTCTTGAGAAAGATGCCCCCGGCATCTCCGCCGCGTCCGGCGATGTCGTTCCTAAGAAGCTCGCCGTGCAGATCATCGTCGGCTACTCCGCCGCCATCGCCGCAGCCGTAGCAAATCTCCCCGACCGCCTCATCTCCATGCTCCCCTCCCTCGGCGACGACATCGCCGAAAAAATCCGCGCCGAGGCCGACGAGATCCGCCGCGCCGCAAAAGACATCCGCCTCGATGCCCTCGCTGTTTGACGAACTCCAGGAGCAACTCGACCGCATCTGGGCCCCTGGCACCCGGCCCACCGCCCTCGAGTGGGCGCAGGAAAATGTCACCCTCGACAAACGCTTCTCCCCCCGCCCCGGCCGCTACGATGCCGACTACACCCCCTACCTTCGCCAGCTCCACCTCTGGTTCTCCGATCCGAAAATCCGCCAGCTCACCTTCGTGAAAAGCGCCCAAGTCGGCGGAACCACCTGGCTCGCGAACTGCCTCATGTGGGCGATCAGCGAGGACCCCGGCCCCATCCTCTATGTGACCAGCACCAACGAAAACGCCAAGAGCTGGTCCGAGCGCGAGCTCCACCCCCGCCTCCGCGCCTGCCGCGCCCTCCGCCCACTCCTCCCCGACAACGACGACGACTTCCGCAAGACCGAGATGCACTTCTCCACCTGCACGCTCAAGCTCGTCGGCGCCTGCTCCGAGGGCAACCTCGCCTCCCGCCCTATCCGCTACCTCTTCGCCGACGAGGTCGACAAATGGCCCGACGACTCCTCCCTCGAAGCCCCCGCCCTCGAGCTCGCCATGGCCCGATTGAATTTCTACCGGAAAATCTCGAAGGCCTGCCTCGCATCCACCCCCACCGTCGAGGCCGGAGCCATCTGGACAAACTTCCTCGCCGGATCCCAGCACCGCTTCCACCTCCCCTGCCCCGAGTGCGGCCACGCCCAGCCACTCCGCTTCGAGCAGCTCCGCTGGCCCGAGCACCACCGCGATCTCGCCGGGATGTGGGACCTCGCCGGAGTCGAGCGCGACACCCACTACCACTGCGAATCCTGCGAAGTCGCATGGCCGCAGTCCCTCCAGTCCGACCTCATCCGCAAAGGCCAGTGGATCACCGGAAATCCCAAAGCCCCCGCCGACCACATCTCAGCCCACATCTCCGCCCTCTACTCCCCGCAGATCAGTTGGGGCGACCTCGCCCGCATGTTCCTGCAAAAAAAAGAATCCCCCGGCGGCCTCCACGATTTTTACAACAACTTTCTCGGCCTCCCCTGGGAAAACCGCGCCGCCCAGGTCAAGGAAGACGCCATCCTCGCCCTCCGCGATCCCGCCTACCGCATCGCCCAGCTCCCCGCCGAGATCGAGCCCGTCATCCTCACCCTCTGTGCCGACCCCGGCGAACGCTCCACCCACTGGACCGTCGAGGCCCGCATCCAGACCGGCGAGAGCTGGGTCATCGATTACGGCACCGTCCTCGCCATCGAGGATCTGGTCAGCCCCGAGTTCCTCGCCGGCCGCACCTATTTCTTGGGCGAAAAAAAATTCACCCCCCGCTTCGGCCTCATAGATTCCGGCTGGTCCGCCGAGCGAGTCTACTCCGTCTGCGCCCGCAGCGGCGGCCTCTATCAACCCTCCAAAGGATCCACCGCCAGCTTCGGCACATGGTCCCAGTCCGCCGTCAATGGCTACCCCGGCCTCCGCCTCGTCACCTACATCGACCACACCGCGAAGCTCGAGCTCTACCTCGAGCGCATTAACAAAAAAATGCCCCCCCTCCTCCACCTCCCCGCCGACGCCGGTCAGGACTTCATTCGCGGCCACTCCGGCCAGCAACTCCTCCAAAACAAAAACTCCCGCCTCTCCCCTTTCTACTGGAAAAAAATCGCAGAAGATCACTTTGGCGACTGCACGAAACTCCACGGCGTCGCCTGGTGGGTTTTGAAATGAAAAAGCCCGGCGACAAACGCGGCGGACTCCAAGGCGACCGCATCCGCCCCCGCTCCTTCCACACCAGGGAAACCGTCGGAGTGAAATCCTACTGCGACCAGTGGCTCCAAAACCTCTCCGCCGAAGTCTCCAGCGCCTGCGCCCACTTTTGGACCCGCACCCCCGACCGCCGAGCCAAAGAAGCCAAGCGCAAAGCCGCCGGATTTATTTGCTTCGCCTTTCAATCCTGCAAAAAAATCCCTTAAAAAATCCGCCGGATTCCCCGCCCGTTCCTGCAAATCCTCCCCCCCTCTGTGTCCTCTGTGTCCTCTGTGGTCAACCCCGCTTTTTGACTCCCCCGCCCCATCGTGGACCAGCACGCCTCCGCCTTCTCCGGCTACAAAGCCTACATCAAAGCCCTCGGCAAAACCCGCGCCGAGCTCCTCGCCATGGCCGCCGAGCTCGCCGACGGCCTCGACGATGTCACCATCACCTCGATCGGCACCGAAGGCACCTCCAGCAGCGGCCAGATCAGCCTCCTCCCCAAAGAGCAAAAGCTCGCCGCGATCATGGAATGTTACCAGGAAGGCAACTCCCCGCGCTCCCTCTGCTCCGTGGTGGACCGCTCCCTCTACTCCTCCCCGGTTTAATTCCCTCCTCCGTGCTCTCCGTGTCCTCCGTGGTTAAATCTTCCCCCCGTTTGACACCCCACCTCGGGCGTGCCCGAAATCAAAAATAATTCAAAAAATTCAAACCGAGGCGGAGCCCGCCCCGGCGCAGGCCGCCCCGCCAAACCCTCCCCCCGCGCCGCCGCCTTCGAGGCCGCCGAGCATTCAAAAGATCGCGGCCTCATTCTTTTGAATACCGTCGAGCCCAAGCGCGAGACCCCACCCCACACCCGCACCGCTCTCCTCAAAAAAGCCCGCTGGCTTTACAATAACCTCGGCGTCGCCTCCTACCTCATCGAGCATTTGGCGCAGCGCGCCGTCGGCACCGGTATCAAGCCCAAGCCACTCACGGCAAATCCCGAGTGGAACCGCCTCGCCGAGCAAGCCTTTCAAGACCGCGCCTGCGCCGAAGCGTGGGCCTTCGACTCCTCCGCCCAGGTGAATTTCTACGGCGCGCAGTCCCTCATCATCCGCCAGGTCGCGGTCGATGGCGACTTCTTCGCCCAATTCCTCACCACCGAATCCGGAGCCGCCCGCGTGCGCTTCATCGGCGGCGAGGCCATCGGCTCCACCGCCGACTCCAGCCAATACGCTTTCGACGGCGTGCTCCTCGATCCCTTCGGCGCGCCGCGCTCCTATCGAGTGGTCACCGACCGCTCGGCCGGAAAATACACCGATGTGCCCGCGAGCGACATGCTCCACTTCCGGCACATCCGCCGCCACGGCTACCCGCGCGGCATCTCCTGGCTGCACAACGCCATCATCAACTGCCACGACCTGCTCGAGTATTTGGCCTACGAAAAAGGCAGCGCCAAAGCCGGGGCCCAGATCGCCTTCGCCATCACCTCCTCCGAAGCCATCCGCCTCGGCGGCGGCCTCAGCACTGGCTCCACCGCCGATACCCCCGCCCAAGACCTCTCCATCGAGACACTGCACAACGGCACCCTCATCCCCAAGCTCAAGCCAGGCGAGTCCATCCAGAGTTTCAAAAACGAACACCCCGGCACCGCCTTCGAGCCATTCATCAAAACCATTATGGGCGAGATCGCCCGAGGCATCGGCCTCCCGCCCGCCGCCATCATGCTCGATACCGGCAGCGCAGGCACCGAGTTCCGTGGCGTCCTCGAGGTCGCGCAGAATTTCTTGGAGCGCCTCCAGCAAATGCTCGTCGATCAATTCTGCCGCCCCTTCTGGAAATACTGGGTCTGGCACGAGATCCAAGCCGGTCGCCTCCCCTACCCTGGTGAAGATTGGTGGCGCTGCTCCTTCCGCGCTCCGAAAAAAATCACGGTCGATAATGGCCGCGACGGCCGCCTCTACGCCCAGCTCCTCGATAGCGGCTACATGTCGTGGGAATACTACTGCGACATCCACGGCCTCGATGCCAATGAGACCGAGGATGCCATCATCACCGGCTACCTCCGCCGCCAGGATAAATGCGCCGCCCTCGGTCTAAACCCAGCCGAAGTCTTCCCCAGCCATGCCGCGACCGAGCCTGCTCCACCCACCGCCTGATCACATCGCGTTCCTGAATGCGCTGCGCACAAAGTTCCGGCGCCCCCTCCTGCCCGTCCCCCCGCAGGCCGCGCCGCCACCACCAAAACCTCCCCACCATTCCCAACTCTGGCTCGGCTCCGCTTTGACAAACCCCCGCCCCTCGAAATGAAAAACTGGTATGCCCTATCTGCAAAAGCCGCCCAGCTCGAAACCGAAGTCACCATTTTCGACGAGATCGGCGGTTTTGGCGTCAGTGCCGACCAGTTCATCGCCGACCTCCAAAAAATCCCCGCCGATCACAAGATCCTCCTCCGCATCCACAGCCCCGGCGGAGAAGTCTTCGACGGCAACGCCATCGCCACTGCACTAAGCCGTCGCGGCAATGTCGAGGTGCAGATCGAGGGCATCGCCGCCAGCATGGCCACCCTCATCAGCCTCTCCGGCCGCCCCGTGAAGATGGCCGAGAATGGATTCTACATGATCCACAATCCCTGGGGTGCCGCCATGGGCGATGCCGAGGAACTCCGCAAACAAGCCGAACTCCTCGACCGCATCCGTGGCAACATGGTCAACGCCTACTCCGCCAAGACCGGCCAATCCCACGAGCAGATCGGCGAGTGGATGGATGCCGAGACCTGGTTCACCGCCGAGCAGGCCCTCCAGGCCGGATTCGTCGATGAGGTCACCGACCGCCTCGAACTCGCCGCCAGCGCCACCCGCTTCGACCGACTTGCCAAATTCCGCCACGCCCCCGCCGCACTTTTGACACCAACCGCCCAACAAATGGAAATCGAACCCGAAAACCCAGAAGCTCCCCTCGAGGAGATCCCCGCTGCCACCGTCGTCAGCGAATCCGCCCCCGTCGAGCAACCCGTCGAGGAGCCCCGCCCCCGAAATCCTCGCCGAAGAAACCCCCGAGGAAATCCTCGAGCCAGCCCCCGAGCAACCCGCCGGACCGGTCGCCAAGCTCGCCGCCGCCGACTCCATTCTGGCTAAATACAACGCCGTCCTCGCCGAGCGCGAATCCCTCCGCACCGAGCTCTCCGCTTTTCAATCCAAAGTCTCGGCCATCAAGTCCGAGCTCGATGCCGAGCGCGAAGCCCTCGCCCGCCTCGAGCGCAGCCTCGGCCTCCACGCCGCGCAAGTCGTCCCTATCATACAGCCGCACAGCGACGCCTCGAGCGACCCCGTCGCCGAATACCTCGCGGCCGTGGAAGCCGGTGACCGCAAAGCCGCTTCCGCCCTCTTCGAAAAACACAAAGCTCTCATCTGGCAACACCGCCAAAAAATTTCCAAGGCCTGAGCCAAGGAGAACCCAACCACCAACCAACCAACACCAAAATGCCCAATACATTCGACTCATCCTTGGTTGCGGATTCTATCTCCGCACAGACCAAAACCGTCCTCGCTAACCGCCTCGCGGCTCTCAACATCTTCGCCTCGGATTTCTCGAGCGATGTGAAAAAGCCAAAGGACACCGTCCAGGTCCCGCTCGTCACAGCGGCAGCCTCCACGCTCACCAACCCCACCAACTTCGAACCCGGCGGCGGCAACACCGTGGGCAAGATCACCGTCACTCTCGACCACCTCTTCCAGCCCTTCGCCATCACGGCCGCTGAGCTGGCATCCGGCCATCGCCTCGATCGCCTGATCGTCTCGAACATCAACGCCCTGGCCGACAAGATCTGGGCCGTGGCTACCACCCCGATCACCGTCGCCAACTTCGGCGCAGCATCGGTCACCACAGCCGACCTCACCGGCACCAACTACGCGAACCTCAAAGCACTCTGGGCCGCCGTGTCCAAGAGCGACCGCAAAGGTCTCGTGTTGAGCCCAGCCCTCTACAGCCAACTCCTGCCCACCAGCACCCAGAGCCTCCCGCTCTCCGCTGGCGCCTACGGATTCGATGCCGGTGTCTTCTACGCCAGCAGCTTCTCCGGTGAAGCAGGCATGGCAGGCTTCGCTTGCTCGCCCGACGCGATCGCCATGGCGGCCGCCGCTCCAGCGATCGATGACGCCGTGCGCAACCAATTCGCGATCTCCGAAGTGGTCACGCTCGAAGGCCTCGGCATCTCGGTCCAATACAATGTCTGGGGCTCTACCGCGAACCGCCAGGTCAACGCCTCGCTCGAACTCATGTTCGGTGCAGCGAAAGGCGTGACCGGTGGCACGATGGCCATCATCGACATCGCTTAATTCCGACACCCGACAACGCCAGCCCGCAAACGCCCCGCCGTCTCACTCCGGCGGGGCGTTCTGCTTTTTGACACTCCCCCAGAGTCGTGACCGCCCACGCCCGCAACGCCTTCGCCATCCGCGCCGCAGCCGCCGCCAACGCCGTCCACGGAGTCCTCGTCACATTCCGCGCTCAAGACATGCTCATCTGCCTCGCCCCTGTCGCAGTCAGCCTCGACCTCGATACCGGCGGCCTGCGCCAATCCGGCGAATTCAAAGCCCGCTTCCTCGCCTCCACGCTTAACTCTCCGCCAAAGCGCGGGGAGTCCGTCTTCTACAACGGCCGCACCTACCTCATCACCGAGACCACCGAACCCGCGAACATGCCCGGCGAGCATGTTTGCACTCTTACCCCCGGCAGCAAACAATGACCCTCGAAGTCCAGCACGCCCTCGCCTCCCTCTTCCGCGCCGCCGAGGAATTTGAAGGCGTCGCCATTCATGCCAGCAGCGACGAAAAAGAGATCCCCGGCGACCAGCCCGCCTTGGTCGTCGTCTGCGACACCGCCGAGTCGCCAGTCGCCGGACTCTATCGCGCCACGGTCCAAGTCACCCTCTCCACTCCCTGCCTCCTGCAAGAGGGCCTCGAGACCCACCGCACCCTCGCCACCATGCTCCGCCAGCTCCTCGGCGACATCGCGCAGCTCTCCACCCACCTCCCCGCGACACTCGCCTACAGCGGTCGATACCTTTCCTCCTGGTCCGACTCCCGCGAGGACGAACGCTGGATCACCACCGCTGAACTCGTGATTGGCGTCCGAGAGATTTGACACCACTCCCAAATCAAATGCCCGAACTCGAATCCAAACTCCGCGCCCTCCTCGACGAGGCCAACGCCGCCGGTGCCTTCGCCAGCGTCGGGTCCGTGCCGGTCGAATGTGGCATTAAGCTGGAATTCTATTTCACCCTCCGCGTGCCTGCGCCCAACCCTCAACCCACCGACGAATAATGGCTTTTGCAACTATAGACCTCTTCGGAGTCACAGACCCTTCTTCTGGGTTCGTGCAAGAAACCACTGAAACCAAAACCGCCGAGATCGCGTCCGTGCGCGACACCACCGGAGTCACGAAGCTCGCCGTCCTTAAAGGCGTCGTGACCACCGAGACCGTGATTAAAGGAAAAGGCACCTACGCCCCCGCCGTCACGGCGAACCTCAATGTCACCGGCACGGCCGTCATCACCTCGGCGAAAACCTCGGAATCTGCCGAGGATTTCCCCGACTACGAAATCACCTACCAACAATTCGCCGCTAACTGACCTATGGCCGCTCCAACCGCAATCGGAATCAATCTCGTCTCGGCCGCCACCGCACAAAGCGCTGAGGTCACCAGCCAAGGCGAAGTCGCCATCCTTGTCGATAAGGCCGGCCTCTATTCCAAGGCCGCCGTGTTCGACCCCAAATTCACATTCACGGTCTCCGGCAAAGGCGCCGTCTGCCCTGCATCGATCAACGCATCCGGCACCGGAAAACCCAGCGGCCTCACCGGCAAGGTCATCATCAACTCGATCAAAAACCAGACGAACAACGACGACTGGGAAAGCTGGGAATACTCCGGCGAAGGCTTCCCAAGCGCCACCTAACCGCGCTACCGCGCCCGCTCGCAGACCGGCCGTCTGCCCACCGATCCCATTATGTTAAAGCCAGGCGACAGCTACCACTACCTCACCGAGACATCTCTCGGAGAAACCGACCCGAACGGCCGCGTCCGTTACGGCAACAACCCGCTCAACGCTTCCAACACGCGCTTGATCGCGCACGCGCTCACCTCAGGCTTCCGCCTCGTTGAGCCGGGCGGATTCCGCGACACGGTGGAGCAGACCGACAAAGGCCCGCTCCGCAAAGTGGAGTGGTTCATCGACGGCAGCAGCAAGGGCCTCTTCGTCACCGCCGAAGGCCGCGAGGAAATCGATTTCGCCGAGTTCCAAAAACGCTACCAGTCCGAGCAGTGGTGCCTTGAGCATTCCCACCACCCCATCAGTTTTATGCGCTGGGCTGACCGTGCCCACTCTGAACTCCGCGACAAAATCCGCGCCATGACCCCCGCCGCCATCCTGCGCCGGGGACGCAAGATGGTCACCATCCCCGCCGATCTCCCCGCCGACAAAAAAAACCAACTGCTCTCCTACCTCAAATGACCGATCCCAAATCCGATTATATGTTTCTCCACCCCGAGACGCTCGAAGTCGCCGGCCTCCGCCTGCGCCCTTTCAGCATCGGCACCTACAACCTCATCCAGCGCCTCAAGATCAAACTCGACTCCGATCTTCCTGAAGCCGAGCAGATGCGAAACCTCGCCGCCATCGCGTGGATTCAGAGCGCACCGATCCCCGAGGTCCTCCGCGCCGTGCACAACGGCAAATCCGACGAGGCCATCGATACCTTCATGTTCAGCATCGACCTCTCCCGCATCGGCGAACTCAGCTCCGAACTCAACCGCATCGGCGAAGCCGTGAGCGCCGCCAGTTTCGGCGTGGAAGCCAAGCCCGGCGACAAAGAGGAATCCAACCCCCCAAACTAATCGAGCCAGGGGAAGCCGCCTCGATGGTCTTCACCCTGGCCCGCGAAACCTCATGGCCAGAACATTTCATTCTTTGGGAACTCCCATTAGCCCGAGCCCTCGCCTACCAGCACGCCGCCCTGCGCGCCCACGGCGTCTGGACCGTCAAACCCAACCCGCCCGCCGAGACCGACCTCGCCGCGATTTTGACTGCCCTCCCTACTAATGACGAGGACGACGACTGACATGCCCGCACCTACCATAAAAATCGACGACGCCAAGATGCTTCGAAAGATGCAGCAATACGAAAAGCTCGTCGGTAAAGAGGTGCGCCAGCTCGTCCACAACGCTGGCCGCCTTTGCGCCATCGAACTCGCCAAGCACACCGCGCCGAAAGGCGCCGGAACCGCCGCAAAAAAACAGGGCGAGAAAAAGATCACCCGCAACCTGCGAAGCATCTTTACGATCGTGAACAACAAATGGTGGCGCGAAGTCCTAGATATGGGAAAAAACGGCAGAGAGGTTTTGGTCCATGAAAAAAGTAAACGCGTCTGGGCGATCGATACTCAAGAAACCATTGCCAGCGCCGACTCCGCAAAATCCTTTCACAAAAACGCTCGCGGGTCTGACGGAGTCGCCAAGTCCCGCCGGATGTTGGAGCGCGGAATCATCCGCCAAGCTGCCTACCGCAAGTATCTCAAAGAAACTCTCCGCAAAGTTGGAATCTCCAAAGCCGGGTGGGGCCTCGCCGCCGCCGCCTGCCAAGCCGATGCCCGCCAACCCCTGCGCGGAATCCCTGCTTGGGTGAAGCGTAATATGTCCCGCGCCAAAGGTTCCATCAACGACCGCAAAGCCAGCGGCCTCGCATGGCAGATCAAAATTAAAAACGGCGTGCGCTACTCCCGCGAAACCCTTTCCGGCAACGGCCAATCCTTCGCCATCAACCTCGCCCGCCGCAAATTCTACAGCATGATGAACCACGCGATCCGCAAGCAGAAAGCCAAGGAGGCTGGTCTCCAGCAGTAACGCCATGGCCGATGTCACAGTCACTCTAGGGGCCAAGGATACCGGGCTGCAAAACGCCCTCAAAAAAACCCAGTCATCTGTCGCCTCCCTCAAGCCCGCCATGGTCGGCATCGCCGCCGCAGGCGCAGCCGCCTTTGCCGTGCTCGCCGGAGCCGCCGCTGGCGTGAAAGCCGCCCTCGACATGGGCGGCATGCTTTCCGATGTCGCAGGCCAGACCGGCATGACCGCTGGCAAAGTCATGCTCCTCCGCACCGCCTTTGACCAGGCAGGAATTGGCGCGGACCAAGTCGGCCCCGCCATCAATAAAATGCAAAAGGCCCTCGCCGCAGCCACTAGCGGCACCGGCCCAGCCGCCGACGCTCTCGCCAAGCTCGGCCTCAACGCCACCGACCTCGCCAACATGGCCCCCGACCAAGCTTTCAAAACGCTCGGCGAGGCGATCAACGGCCTCGGCAACCCCACGGAGCGAGCCGCCGCCGCCATGGAAATTTTCGGTAAATCCGGCGGCAAAATGCTCACCCTCTTTGGAGACTCCGGCGCACTCGCCACCGCCGCCGATACCCTCGGCGCGCAGGCTGGCATCATGGATGCCAACGCCGCCGTCTTCGACCGCACCTCCGACCTCATTAACGCCTCCTCCAACAAACTCCAAGGCGTCTTCGTCGGCATGGCCGAATCCATCGCCCCCGCGATTCTGCCACTCCTCGAGCAATTCAACGCCATGGATTTCACCGCCCTCGGCCAACAAATTGGATCCGCTGCCTCGATGTTCATCCAGGCAATGACCGATGGATCTATCTGGTCGATCATCGGCGACTCGATCCGAATTTCGCTCGGAAACGCCGTCAATTTCCTTTTCCGATCCCTCTCGGGCGTAATCACCATGGTCGCCCGGCTGATCCCCGAGCTGATTCAAAACGCCGTGCAACTTTTCGGAATCGTCACAAAAGCCGATTTCTGGAAAGGAATGCTCTCTGCCCTCATTGGTGCGTCCCAAGCCTTCGGAGCCAGCCTGCTCGGCATCATCGCCGAAGCCCTCAAACTTTTCTCCCGCATCCCCGGCCTAGCCGGAATGCTGGAAGGGCCGATGGAGGCCGTCAGCAAAGCAGGCCAAGACCTCCAAGGCCGCGCCGACCAAAATCTCGCCGCCGGTGGCGATGCGCTTTCGCCCTTTTTCGCCCAAGCCCGCGACCGCATCGATGCCTCCCTCGCCGCCGCAGGGCAAGGCTTCAGCGAAGGCTTCGACGGCGCAGGCGATGTGTTCGACCTGAGCGGCGTGCAGTCGAATCTCGACTCCACCTTCGACCGCCTCGGCAACACCGTGGAATCCCTCAAAACTCAAGCCCAAGCCTCCCTCCCCGGTCCCAACACCACTGGCGGTCTGCAAACCGCTTTTGGAGCCATGGGGGACCCCGCTGATAAAAACAAAGCCACCAACCAGCCCCTCTTCGCCAGCAGCCTTGCCAAGATCGGCGGCGGCGGCGGCATCGCCGGAGCGCCCGCCCTCCTCGACGAATCCCGCAAACAAACCCTCTTCCTCAAACGCATCGCCGAAGGCATCACCCGCCTCGGTCCTCAACCCATGCTCGCCTAACCATGTCCGTCGAAACCCGCCGAGAAAAGACAGTCAACAACCGAGGCAAAGGTGTCACCACCGTCACCATGGAGATGGTCGGGGCCACCAGCGTGGACGCCATCAGCGCGCCGAGCGGCAGCGCAATCCGCAATGTCCGGCGCGCCATCGCCGACGGCCGCGCTGTTCTCACCTATGACGAGGTGGATGCAACGGTTGGCGATAGCTACAGCATTAGCGGCACGGCCTCGCAGGAGCCACTAGCTACGCATCCTTTTTTCCAACCCAGCGGCAAGTGGGCGGTGACCGATGCCGAATGGAAGACCTGGGATAAATGGCAAAAGGAAGGCACAGACATTGCCAACGAAACACTGACCAGCCTCGGTGCAGGCTTTCAAAAATTCATCGAGCTCTCCCTGCGCGGCTTTACCGACTACCTCCAGCCCCGCGTCTCCATCCGCGTCACCGATGCCAACACCGACGAGCCAGACCTCGATCAACTCGGCAAAATCGCTTCACCCTCTAAAGCCCCCGTGCTCCCCGACGGCGCAAACTGGCTTTTGACCGGGGTGGATGGCAGCGAAGACGCGGACAAAAACTGGGAAGTGACCAAGGAATACATGTCGAGCGGCCCCGGCGGTTGGAATGCCGACATCTACGGCGGCGGCACTCCCTGATGCAATACCCCTCTTTTCAGAAAAAATCCCCCCTTACAGCCTCCGACCTCAATTCGATGGTCGATACGCTCAAGCGCGCCCGCGTCCTTCCTGGTGTCGGGATCAAACTCACCGAGACCCTCAACGGGACGGTCGTGTCTCTCAAGCCCGTCCGCAGCGGGGGAGGTGCTACAACCACCGAGCGCCACCCGTGGCAGATCGTCAACCTTGTCGGCGTGGGCGAGCCGAACCAGCAAGGCGATTATCCCTCTTACGAGTTTTCTGTTTGGCCGGGAACAATTAACGGGCTTATTCCCTCTAATTTATTCGACGGCGATAAATTAAGGAAATTCACAGGCGATGCGACATTAAAGAATGTCCTGCTCAAATGCACAAGCAATGGGAAGGAACTCAATGCCTGCACCATCGAGGTCAGCGCATCCCTGCCCGCGCCGGCTGCTGCTGTAAAATATGGCGTCCCCTCGAACCTCAACATCGTCCTCGGCGCGGTCGTAAAAGATGCGGCGTTTCAAGTCGAATTTGATAATCTCTCCGCGACTCCACAAATGGTTTACATCAAGGAAAAAAGCTCCGTGGCGGCGGGCGAGTATCCTTACGAGGTTTTTCTCAACTGGATTTACCACGGCTACCAAGGCACGGGCGGAGGAGGCGGAGAAGGCGGAGGAGGATACTAATGATTGCCTACACAATCACCGCGCCGTTGGCGAATGGGACGAGCAATGAGTATACGGCGTCGGACAGCGGGTCGTGGTCGTTGAACAGAGCAGAAGGCGAGGGGGGGGGTTGGGATGATCCTTATACATTTAAGGAGGGGGGAGGGGGGAACTCAACAACAGGCAGAATCGATCAAGATGGAGGTGAAGGGGTAACACGCTCAAAGAACGAGAGAAACAATGGGAGTTGGCAATATACATTAGCAGAATATCGTGGCGGTAGTGTTGTTTGGGCAAGCTATTCAGGAACACAAGATGAATGTTTTTCAGCCACAAGAAATGCTAATGGCGTAGGGAACGGACAATACACTCGGTCACACAGCATAACAAATGATGGCGACAGTTGGGGAGAACCAGACGGAAGCACTTCTTACATACTCACCCAATCCGAGTCAGAGGTAGATCATGTAATGGCTGTTTTAACCGCCGCCCCTGCTGGCGGCGGGGCAGGTTTTACGAATCGTGGAGCGAACGGAACTAACACATATTCCGAAGCCCGCTTTTTCAACACCATCGCGCTCCAAACCACCACAAAAACCACCGTCACAAACAACTACAAAATCACCACGACGACACAGGAAAAACTAGCAAAAGTCGGAACGACAATTACTCAACAAATTGGAACCTCGGTTGTCACCCTGCCAACTACTACTAACGCAAAGTCTTGGACGGAAAACACTACGACCAACACCACTGCGACAGAAGACGCCACGGTGGTCACAACCAGCATGGGGATCAACTCCTACTGGAAAAAGACCGCGCACACAATTTACATTTTAGGCAAAGGCGAGACGACCGCGTTTCTCAAATCCGCTGTGGCTATCAACTCCACCAACGGCGGGCCGACTGATACCGCCGCCTACGATACCTACAGCGGCCCGACGACTTTCACAATCACCCGTGCCGCAGGCACGACGAGCCAGAAGCCCGTAGTCGCCGACACCGCGACAGATATTGGTTTTGAGGCAGGCGAAGGCTCGGAAACGACCGTAACAAATTCTTGGATCGTAGCCGCAAACAGCGAGGGAGTATATTATTACCCCGGCTATCCTCACCATTTCCCGTTATCTTCTTCCAACATAACGATTCAAACAGGAGTTACAGAATCCACCTCAACTGACCTCGGCTACAAAAACGGCACAGGACAATGGGGAGCAAACGCGCCAACTACGACACGCTCGGCTTGGGGTCAAACTTCGGTGACATACAGTCTCGCGGGTGTGTCTTACACAGAAGGCGTCCCGACTTACACCGAAGAAACCTACGCCCAGCCCATTGTTAGATCGGGGACGAACAGTTATAGCAATGATTTAGGTGTTGCAAAAGACTACTACGATACAGAAATCGACGGCGAATGGGTCGAAACATTTTCGACCTCTCCAATCGAAGGAGTTACAGGCAACGAAGGAGGAGGAGGAGCCTTCGGCGAGCAAGCCAACTATTTCGTCAATTTCCAAAACGAAGGCAGGCAAAATAACGGCGGTGGGGCAGATGCTTTTTACGGTCTTGCCTACGCATGGGGGACTCTCGGAGGGACTACGGCAGAGCCTCACCAATCCATCAGCGTGAATGGCATCAACTCCAGTGAGTCGATCACTTGGCCCTTCGTCTCTATTTCCGCAGGGGTGGCGACCCCTAAACCATTCGTCACGGTATCTCAAATTCCCGCAACAAGCGAGACATCCAGCACGGCGGCAACAAAGACCGAAATAACCACGCTCCGAATTTGGGGCGAGCAGTTTGCAAAAACCACTTCCAGCCAAAATTCCTCTACGGGAACTTCCGGCTCTACAACCACGCCGATTGAGGCAGGCGGAGCCGCGATAACATCCTTTCAACTAGGAGGCGCAAGGGGCTTCCCAGTTTATCAACTGGCGAACGGTTGGATTCCTGCGCCCGCTATGTTTGTCGTCGGCGGCATCGCCCAAACCAACGACAGCACCGCGATCATCCCTCCGGGCGAATATGCTAACTCTACAATCACCGCGCCCCAATCTTTCTCAGGCTCCTCAATAGCGAACAGCTATTTTGAGCCAAAAGCCGCAAGAACCTTTATATGCTCGCCATCGTAGTCGCCGCAACCAAGACCTACCTTCACGCTTTTCCGCAATGCGTCCGTGCTATCTCTGCCGCCGCCGCGCACCACGCCGAGGCGCATTTTATTTTTGTCACCGACGAATCGAAAGACGCCAAACGCGCCGAGGAAGCCCTGCAATCCGAACTCCCCGAAGGTTGGCGACTTACCGTCCTGCGCCTCGCCTTGGGCGACGATACCTCCACACGCTACAAGGAAGAAGCCCAACTCCGAATTGCCCGCCTGCAAGGATCAGGCTTCGCGATGGCACGGAAAATCCGCGCCTCGCGATGCTGGGTAGTGGAAAGCGATACCATCGTCAGCGGCGATGCCCTGCGAGTCCTCGAATGGACACTCGCCATGCCCACAGCGGACGGTTCGCCGCACTACGACATCGCCGCCGCCACCTACCCGAACGGGCTTTTCCTTGGAGGTTTCGGATCACCGCAACACCAGATCGCCGAGGATTTTCTCCCCTCCGAAAAGAAGCTCTCTGCCAGATTGAAACTCTGCTTTGAAAAATGCGGCGAGCGTTTGTCCCGCAAAGCCTCTAGCGAAGCCGAATGGGAAACCTTAAAGCCAATGTTTGAAAAAGAAGGCAAGCGCATGGGGCGTCTCCGCGAACGCATTAAAAACTGTGCGCCCGATGGCAATGTGTGGGAAGTCACGGCTAAACACGGCTGGAGGCGGCGTGGCTGGCTGGATTTCGCGTATCCTGCTATTGGGCGCGGAGCCATCGTGCCTTCCGATTGGTGCGGTTTGGGATGCACCCTTCTATCTGCCCGCGCTCTAGCCCATGCTGATTTTACAGGCTACGAAGGACGCGGCACACAAGACCTTTATCTCTGCTGGTCGCGGTGGTATCCCGCTGGCCTCAAGATTGCCTGCGTTCCCCATGTGGTGTGCGACCACATCAAGCGCAAATCGGCAGAAGCCCCTGCCGATGCCCCTGAAATTATTCATCACCGAGCCTACCACGAAACCGAAGGCGAATGTCGCGGACACCTCCGCGTGCGACAACAAGCCTTCGTTAGCGTCTGATCCATCCATTGTCGGAGCCGCTCGGAGCGTGATTTGACACTCCGTGCCGCAGTAGCGGCATGAAGTTTTTCATCGATCTATCCAAAAAGCAGCTCATCAAGAGCGCGGCCAGCAATGTCGCCCTTGACCGGCTCGTGCTCAAACGCCGCGACTCGCTCGCCATCGAGGTCGTCTTCGTCTCGCGCAACGCCGTGGCCACCATGCCCGCCGGCACCGCGACTACCGTGGCGCTCAAGCGAACCTTCGCCGATTCCAATTTCCTAGCCTTGGCCTCAGGGGAACCGCCCACCCTTAACCTGAACACCGTCCCCCTCGAGGCCTCATTTTCGTCCAACCCTGCCACCGTCCCCGCACTCCTCGAGATCCGCTGGAGCGTGCCAGGCGAAACCACGCGAACAGCCACGCTGAGCGTCGAGATTCAGAACTCGGTCATCCTCGGAGACGAAGCCACCCCGGTGGCGATGCCAGACGGCAAAGCCACCCAAGCCGAAGCGGAAGCAGGCACGGATAACGCGAAATGGATGACTCCGCTCCGCACGGCGCAGGCCATCGCGCAGCTCGCACCGCCTCCCACATGGGCAAGCGTGCTGAACAAACCCGCCACCTTCCCGGCAACGGCCCACACCCACCTCAAGAGCGAGATCACCGGCCTGACTGCCGACCTCGCCGCTCTCACCTCGGCAGACACCGCGCTCGGCCAGCGGATCGACCACCTCGCCGCGAACCTCGACCCCGCCGCGCTCGACTCCATTGCCGAGGCTGCCGCCAGCATCGGCACGCTTCAGACCCAGCTCGACACCCACACGCACACGGCCAGCGAGATCACCGATTTCGCCTCTGCCGTCGTCGCCGTCTCGCCTCCCGTCGATTGGTCATCCCTCACTGGCAAGCCTGCAACCTTCGCCCCTTCCGCGCACAACCACACCATCGCGGAAGTCACCGGCCTCACCGACGCCCTCGCAGGCAAAGCCACCGCCGCCCAAGGTGCCAAGGCCGACACCGCGCTCCAGCCCGAGGCCGCAACCTATCGCGGCGCCTACGACAACGGAGCCGACTATTGGCCCGGCCAGGTGGTCAGCTACAACGGCGAGCTTTACATCCGCACCGGCGAGCCGAACCCCGGGTATCCGCCCGGAACCTTCTATTGGGCCGCGTTTGATCCCTCCGCCTCGCCAGCTTTCAAATTGTGGGTCGATCTCTCCAAAGCCGACACGGTCCACACCCACGCCGCCAGCGAGATCACCGGCCTCTCGTCCTACATCATCGCCAGCGCTCCCGGCCTTTCGATCAATAGCACGATCCGTTACGGCAATGGCACCAGCGTCACATTCCCCATCGACGGCATCGTCAGCAACGACCCCGAGTCCGTCCTCGTCGCCCTCAACGGTGTGACCCAAGCCCCCGTCACCGACTACACCGTCAGCGAAGCCAGCGGCACGATCACCTTCGACTCCGCGCCCTCCGCCGGAACACAGATCGCCTGCACCGCCCTCGGCCTCCGCAGCGTCCAGCCGCCCATCGACCCGACGCTCTACCTTTTCGCCTTCGACAGCAGCACCGACGGCCTCACGACCTACAGCGGCCGACTCCTCAACGCAAACCGCCCCGCCGCGCCAGCACTGCCCGAGACCGCCACCACCTGGACCATTAAACGCACCACGCTCAACGCCGCCGGCCGCGTCCTTTCAACCGCCCAAGCCACCGGCTCGTGGGCTAACCGGGAGACTCTCGCCTTCGCATGACAACAATCACCGAGAGCAACCTCAGCCAAAGCCTCGACCTCTCGAGCTTCGACCTCACGCTCCCCGGCATCGTCGTGGAATACCCAACCCGCTCGAGCTTCCCTAGCGCTGGAAAAGCGGACCGCCTCTACATGGCCCTCGACGAAGGCATGCCCTACCGCTGGAGCCCCTCGGCGAACGCTTACGCCACGCTGATTTCCATCATCGATGGCGGCGGTTTTTGACAATCACCCCACCCACGAACACCAACAACTAACCCACCAACACCATGCCACAAATAATCAAAGTAAAACGCGGAACGGGAACTCCCGTCTCGCTTCAGTTGGCCGAACTCGGCTTCGACAAACTCAACAAGAAACTTTTTATCGGAACCGAAGAAGGCGTTTTCGACCTCTCCGGCGAGAGCTACGCGAAGAAGACCTTCGTTGACTCTGCCGTCGCAGCCGAGGCCGCTCTTCGCACCACCGGTGATTCAAATCTCAGCACCTCGCTGAATAACGAGATCACCCGCGCCACCGCAGCCGAAGGCGTCATCGCTGGCAACCTGGCCACTGAGATCAGCGACCGCACCGCCGCAGTTTCTGCCGAGGCTTCCGCTCGTTCCTCAGCCGATTCCGTTTTGGACGGCAAAATCACGACTGAAAAAGGCCGCATCGACGCGATCCTCGACGCCTCCTCGGCGGATCGTGATTCCTTCGCCGAAATCGTCACCCTCATCAATTCTGTCGACACCACAAATGATTCAGCATTTGCCGGTTATGTGACCAGCAACAACGCCGCTCTCGCCAGCGAGACCAGCGCCCGCCAATCGGCCGACACCGCCCTCGGTGGCCGCATCGACACCGTGGAGTCCGCCGCAACCGCGCTCACGACCCGTGTCACCGCAGCAGAGGCCGACATCAACGCCGAAGAGAGCGCCCGCGCCGCAGCCGACACGACTCTCCAAGGCAACATCACCGCCGAGCGAGCACACGCGCCAGCGCTGACACGACCCTGCAATCGAACATCACCGCTGAAGCGACAACACGCGCTTCTGCCGACACCAGCTTGCAGACCAACATCACGGCCGAGGCGACCGCCCGCGCCAGTGCAGACGACGCGCTCGACGCACGCCTCGACAGCCTCGAGAGCACGATCGACGGCGGAACCTACTAATCCCGCAACCCACTCCCCGGCGGGGCGGCCCATGCCGCCTCGCCAAGCGGGGGGAGTCTAAAATCTTCGCTGAATAAAAAAGGCCCATGCCAAACCCACAAATCATCCCAAAAAAATCGACGGTGCCGGGACGAATCCCGACCGCAAACGATCTCGCCCTCGGCGCGATCTCGATCAATCACGCAGACCGCCGAATCTTCGCGCGCAACCCGGCAACAGGCGAAGTCTACAAGCTCGCAGGCGCAGGCGAAGCCCCCGACCGCGTTTTCGTTTTCGACTCCGCAGGCGACACCACCTACCTCGGATACCTTCTGTATTCCGATGTGCCGTCCACCGGCTCCATCTACGACGCCACCGCGTGGGAAATCTCCCGAACCCAATTTTCCGCAGACGGCAACACCTCCACCGAAGCCTCAGCTCCCGGCGCGTGGAATTCCAGAGCTTCCTTAAGTTATGCTTAGCCCACTCTACGGCCAACTCTCACCTTTGCGCATTCCGACAAGCATACCGCTTGACGAGAGTGCGCTTGCCTACATTACGGCGGTAGAAGCCGCCGACGGCGCAGCTCTTGAGGACGGCGTAAAAATCGCGATCGAGAATTTCGTCATCGGCTGCAAAGCAGACGGCACCTGGAGCGCAATCAAAGCCTCCTGCATTCTTGCAGGGGCGCGAACTTTATCTGGCGCATTAGTGCCTCTGGTGGGTGCAGCCCCAACATCAATCAATTTTGTTTCGGGGGACTATAACCGCAAAACTGGTTTAGTCGGAAATTCCACAACAAAATATCTTAACAGCAATCGCGCTGCCGATGCCGACCCACAAAATAATGCCAGCTTGGCTATATGGGTATCAACTCCATCAACCGCTTCAAATATTTATTATTTAGGAGCAGTTAAATCAACGCCCACGCCTACTGTTTCTTCAGTTATAAGCACAAATATTGGTTTTTCTTTGAGAGCAAACACGAGCGCACCAAACGCGAATCGCGCAAATAGTGGGTTTGCAGGCGTGTCCAGAACTTCCAGTTCAGCTTACAACTGGCGGTGGGCATCTGGAGCTTATACTGGGTCTTTAACAAGCTCAAATTCAACAGGGACATACAACGGGAACATCTTTGTTTACGGCGCAAACTTAAACGGTGCGATTGCTAACCGATCAAATGGTAGACTCTCTTTTTACTCGATCGGCGAATCGCTCAACCTCGCCCTCCTCGACACCCGTGTCAGCAACCTCATGACCGCCCTCGCCACCGCCATACCATGACACTCTCCGATTTAATCAATCAGCCTGTCAGCTACGAGACAGCCCGCGATCTCGCCATCATTCTCGCTCCAGACCAAGCCGCCACCCTCGGCGCGATCCAGCAACAATACGGCAACCCCCGACATGTCGCCGCGCCAGTCCCGCTCGTTGATGGCCGACTCATGCTTTGCGCGGACCTGCTGACCGAGACCGGCCCCGGCGGGCTTTACGCGCAGGGCTTCGCACATTTGCCTGCCGAGCTATTCGCTCAAGTCGCCGTGATTCCCATGGCCGACGCCATCGCCCTCATTCCTCAGCCCGATCCAGAAATCTAACCACCACCCACCATACTCGAACAAGTATCTACATCCGTAAAATTCGTGGCCTTTTACACGGCCAGCAAAACAGGCAAGACCGGCCTCACCGTCACCATCGACATATACGATCCCTCTGGCACGCAGATCGTCACCGGCGGCAGCGCCACCGCCATCGGCGGCGGTCTCTACGCTTACACACTTTCAACCAACAATAGCGCTGAAGGCGAGTATGCCGCGATTTTCAAAACGACAGACTCGACCGTGGACGCGCAGCACATCCCCAGCCTCTGGGTTCTCGGTCGCGCCGGAGTGGAAAACCTCGACGCCTCCGTCTCTTCCCGCTCGACCCTCACCGCCGCCCAGGTCAACACCGAAGCCGATACCGCGATCTCTGATGTCGGCCTCACCAGCACCATCACCGGACGCATTGACCAAGCCATCAGCACCCGACTCGCCGCCGCAGATTACACTGCCCCGAGCGCCGCGCCAACGGTTGCGGCAATCCGAACCGAGATGGACAGCAACTCGACCAAGCTCGCCAACCTCGACGCAACGGTATCAAGCCGCCTCGCCAGCAGCGCATACAGCGCCGCCCCGACCACCGCCCAGATCGCCACCGCAGTCGAAGGATCGCTCCTCAACGAAGCGGATGGACAAACCGTTCTCGCCGCCATCGTGGGTGCCATCGGAAACACCAACCTCTCGGAAGTCTCGCTCGTCGCGGCCGTCCGTGCCGACCTCGAGCGCAACGGCGGAAAGCTCGACAGCATCCCGACGACCGCCGCGCCTAGCGCCTCGGCAGTGGCCAGCGCCACACGCACCGAGCTATCCACCGAGCTTTCGAGAATCGACCAAGCCATCAGCAGCAGGCTCGCCAGCAGTTCCTACACCGCGCCTGCGAACAGCGACATCGCCGCAGTAAAAGCCAAAACGGACAACCTGCCTGCCTCCCCCGCAGCCACAGGCGACATCCCATCGGCAAATATCACCGCGATCAAAGCGAAGACGGATCTATTAAACACCGACCGTCTCGCAAATGTGGCGACAACAAACATCGTCGGCACCCTTCTCGCTCAAGCGAACAGCTAATGAGCACCGAGATCGTCCGAAACAGACCAGGATTAAAAATGAGCGTCGGCGAGTTCATCGCCGCGCTCGCCCTGGTGGCAACGGTCTTCTCAGCCTCGCAAGCCTGGTGGATTTTACCCGAAAAAGTCTCCCGCGTGGAGGTCGAGAACGAAAAGCAAGAAGCCCGCATTCAAAAGATCGAAAGCGTCGCCGCCGACCGCGCCGAGACTTTGGCCCGCATCGACGAGCGCACCAAGCGCATCGAGCAAATCTTGGCCAATCGCCCGTGACCCTTTGACATGCGGCGAAGGGAGATGAAATCACTATTCTTTGTCCTCGACAGGCTCAGCGAAAACAGCACATGGCGCGGTTTGATTTTGGTCGCCGTCGCCCTCGGCGTGAAGCTCGAACCCGAGATGCAAAACCAGATCATCGCCGCCGGCCTCGGCCTCGTCGGAACGATCAACATTTTCCGAAAAGGAAAATGACGCCCAAGCAAGTCGCCGCCGTGTTGATGATCCTCGGCTGGCTATTCTTGGCACTCGCCTTCCTGACCTCCTGCGTCGCCGTCCCGATGCCTCCCTTCGGCGACCGCATCGGCGAGGCTGGCACGCTCCACATCCGCGCGAGCGTCCGCTTCGAGCCACGCCTCACCGAAAGCGAATCCGCCAACCGCGACCTCTGGCACGCCTTCGGCGCGTTCCAACAAACCCTCCCCGCGCTGAAAGACAAATGATGCACCTCCTCGACTTCCTCCGCCGAATGTTCCCGATGGTCCAACCGCCAGCCGAGCCAGCTCCCAAGCCCATCCGCAAGCCCCGCGCCAAAAAGCCAACGACTAAAAAAGCCCCGGCCGCCGCCCCGAAAAAAAAGGCCGCGCCGAAAAAGAAATGACGCTCGACGCCCGCAGCGACCGCACCATCTCAACGCTCCACCCCGAGGTGCAGCCGGTCATGCGATCCTTTGTGATGGCGGCCAAAGCCATCGCGGCCAAGCATGGCCTCGATGTCCGCGCGATCTCCGGCCTGCGCAGCTACGCCGAGCAGGATGCCCTCTACGCGAAGGGCCGCACCACGGCGGGCCCGAAGGTCACCAATGCCCGTGGCGGATTCTCCAACCACAATTTCGGCCTCGCCATCGATGTCGGCGTCTTCAGCGGCGACGGCAAGACCTACCACGGCACCCATAAACTCTACAAAGAACTCGGACCCCTGGGCGAAAGCCTCGGCCTCGAGTGGGGCGGCCGCTGGAAGTTTGTGGACGATCCCCACTATCAATTCCGACCCGAGTGGGCGCGCGGCCTCGCCGAACGCGAATTCCTCGCCACCCTCCGCACCCGCGTGGAGGCGAAAAAGGATATTCTGACCTAGACCACCGGCTCGTGGCCGTCTGCTCGCCGTCCGAAAACCTCACCCCTTTTTTTAAATTAATAAATAGCTAAACAATAGCAACTTAGCC
>JBEINR010000210.1:0-1812 GCA_040377995.1 Akkermansiaceae bacterium
AGCCTGAAGTTGAATTTCTCAACATCGAGCCGCAGCGCTTCGGCGCGCGTGCGCAGTGAGTTGGCTTGCGCGGCATTCGCCTTGGGGATTTCGCTTTCGACCTTTGTGAGTTCGTTTTGCGCCGCTTGCAGTTCGGCCTTAAGCCAGCCGGCGATGTGTTGGTTGTAGCGCGGCAAAAATTCATCGAAGCCAAGCCCACGGCCGACCGCGACCGACTCACGCCGGCAGCCTTGCATCGCGAGCACAAGCAGTGCCGCCATCAGCATTCGGAAAATTGCGGAAGGGAGTCGCATCAGCGGTAAGTGGTAAATTTTTTCGGGTCGAATGCTTCGCGCACTGCTTCGCCGATGAAGGTGATGAGTACGAGCAGGCCGACCAGAGCGGTGAAGGTCGAGGTCACCAGCCATGGCGCCGAGAGGTTGGAAAGTCCGTCGTTGAGCAGGCGGCCCCAAGTCGCGTGTTCAGGTGGCAGGCCGAAGCCGAGGTAGTCGAGCGAGGTGAGCGATGAAACCAAGCCAGACATCGTGAAGGGCACCAGCGTCACGAGGATCGACACGGTGTTGGGCAAGAGGTGGCGAAACAAAATCCGCGGTGCGCCCGCGCCGAGCACCCGCGCCGCCGCGATGTAGTCGCGTTCCTTGTCGCGATAGGCCGCCGTGCGCATCAGGAACGAAATGCCCATCCAGCCAAAGGCCGCAAGTATCGTCAGGATCACCGGCAGGCCTTTGAAGCGATCGGGCACCATGCTCGCAAAAATAATCACGACGAAAAGAAACGGAATGTTGGAAAACACTTCGATGAGACGCTGCATCGCAAGGTCGAACCAACCGCCGAAGAAACCCATCATCAGCCCGATCGGAATGCCGATGAGAAACACCACCGGCAGGAAAATCAGGGCTGCCTTGAAGTTTACCTGCAAACCGCCAAACAGATAAGCGACGACATCGTAGCCTTGTGAGGTCGTGCCCAGCCAGTTGCCTTCTTCGGGCAGCGGTGGTGCGGGGTGGTACTTCAATGCTCGCAGCCCGGCATTTCCTGCATTGAGAAATTCCTCCTTCGTGCCGCTGCCGGTGAAATTTTCTTTGATCAATTCGCCATCGCGATAATCGGCGCTGTAGACCGGCGCTCCGTCGGCGCTCCAGCCATCGACTGGACCGGAAAGCTGGCCTTTGCGCAGCGTGAAACGCGTATGGATTTTTCCGTCTTCGGAATCGTGATAGCGCGCGGCAAGGCCCCAGTAGGGTTTGTTTGCGCCGACCTCATAAAGCACGCCTTCGCGATCGACGAGGGCGCGTGATCGCGGTGGCAGCGTGTCGCCGGTCGGATCGAAGGGGACGAGTGGCATGATCACCGTCTTGTTTCCTGATGCGCGAAGTTTCCGGTAGTCCACCGGCGCTTCGGCCGACGCGCCACCGATGCCGAAGTCCTTGTTCTTCAGGTCGCGCGTCATGAAAGCCGGGAAAACCCATTGACCGTCATGCTTTACCGCCAGCGCGCGTTTGCCGACGACCACCTGATCCAGCGCTGCCACACCGGCAAGGCCGAGCAGGATGATGAGTGAAACATGCCCGCGTCGGATCGCTCGAAAGCGGCTGATGCGTCGTTGCATCACCGGATCGGGCGTGCTGTTCACGATCGAGCGAATCACCAGCATCAATCCGCCAAGCACCAGCAAAGCCGCGCTCGCCCATCCGAACCACGGAAATGCCGCCTCGCCCGCAAGGTTGGCATGCAGCCACGGCACTTCGCGGCTTGATTCAAAAAACCAGCGCGCGGTCGGAAACGCGATGTCGCAAAGTTCGCCCAGCACCG